>JAPLCR010000484.1 GCA_026392135.1 Armatimonadota bacterium | reverse complement strand
GTTACAATGTGATAAATGGTCGTGTGTTATCTTTAGTTTCCGCTAAAATTTTCGCTACATATAGCGAACTGATTCCACTTAACACTGCATATAGGAATTTACCGATTCCGAGCCCGTTACAGGCAACTTCGTATTGGCCGCAAAATCGCCCCAAAATGGCGAAAATACTATATTTAGTGGCAGTGTTGAAAGCGACTACTAGACGATGCTCTCAATTCCGCGAAAGAGACACGATTTTAGCGGAAACTAAAGGTTATCTGAGACCCGTAATGGAGTTCAGCGTGACTACCAGACGGATGCTACCGGGAACACGCTGGCTCTGTGGGACAACACGCAGACCAAAACGGACACCTTCGACTATTTCGCTTATGGCAAGGTAGCGAACCGCACAGGCACGACTCCTACCCCATTTCAGTTCGGAGGAGGACTCGGCTACTACCAGAACGACAGCAATCGCACCCATGTCAGAGCGAGGAACTTCTACGTAAACTTAGGCAAATGGTCAAGCCAAGACCCTATTGGTTTCAACGGAAGAGACTACAACCTCTATAGATATGTACGCAATAATCCCGTCAACCGCGTGGATCCCTCGGGATTGGTCGTCGACCATCGTGACCAAGTCACGGATATGGTTGGGTTTTTGAGTGGTGGTCCAAATGCTAAGTTTCTTTACACCTGCCGATGCGGATGGCTGGACAAGTCTCATCTGGCTACGGGGTATAAGGCTGCGCAGCGAATGTACAAATACTATAAAACTGGCAAGACGGGCGCATCGTTTTATCCACTGGTTGACAAGGGTGTAACGTATGAGGTTGTCGAGGCGGCGGGTCCGAGTTTTTTTGGATTTGATGATGTGCGGCTCAACGTTGTAAACTTGGAAAAGATTCCGCTGTTTGCCTATCGTGATGCATCCGCCTGGATATCCTACGGGTTGGGTTGGTTGGTTGAACAGCTCGAAGCCGATATCGGGAGTATTCCAGGAGCTCCGCATAGAATTTGGGAATCGGCATGGTCGTATGAAGACCCTCCCAGCAACTGGTTGGGGGCGGTAACGTTTATGAAGACGTTATTGCCCGATACCGATTGGACCATTGCCGTTTGGAGTTTCCTGTATGATTGCGTGCCTATGGGCATAGATCAGGCGCAAAGACTGTACGACGGCATGGAGTCCTATAAAGGTCATCCTCCCCTTTATCACAGGGATGATTCCTTCAAGAACTACCCTCCGTGGAACTACAATGCCCTTCTGTATCTACATGCCAAGGACTTTTTCCACACATGGGTGAAGGGGGGACCCTATGGTGATTGTTGCGGAATACCGGCGGCGAGCATTCCTCCCAGATTGAGAACTCCCAGGGATATCTACGCTGGCACTCTAGCCCATATTTTTGTATCCCCAACGCCCCCTGGTACAAATCTTCGTTTAAGAGTGCCGTAAGGAGATGAAGATGAGCGACTTTCGTTTTCCCGTTTCCCTCCGTAACAGGTGGTTGCGCCGGGCAGGGCTCTTGGCGTGCATCTCCCTGCTCGCTTGGGTTGGTGTCGTCCTGCTTCTGCGTCGGGATCGTCTGAACCGGGAACTGATAGTTGCGGTGAGAGCCGGGAATGTGCAGGGAGTAAGGCAAGCGTTGCGAGCAGGAGCCGACCCTAATGCTTGCCATGATGCCAGGCACTCTTTCTGGGACCGGGATGGCTGGATCCCTGTACTTATGGTAGCAATAATCGACTCTTCCGAACATCCTCAGAACGAGGCTATTGTGCGTATGTTGCTGGAGGCGGGAGCGGATGTTCATGAGAAGTCCGGGTTGTTCCCGGGGGATACAGAGGGGGAGGATGCTGTCTCGCTTGTCAAGCCTAGTGCGGGGTCTTCTCCTCCGCTTCATGGCGTGGAGGCTATCGTTATGCAGTATGCAAACCGCAAGCGCTGATGGGCGGTTTGACAAACAGGGGGGGAGCCCGCTCTTGGCATGGCATCACTGCCCGGGCACAAAAGTAGTGCTTTTATGGCGTGTGTGCAATTCGCATCGTCGTTTCGTATGGGCTAAGGAGCGTTGTTATATGGGCACAGTGCGTTACAATGTGTTGAATGGTCGTGTGTTATCTGAGACCCGAAATGGAGTTCAGCGTGACTACCAGACGGATGCTACCGGGAACACGCTGGCTCTGTGGGACAACACGCAGACCAAAACCGACACCTTCGACTACTTCGCTTATGGCAAGGTGGCGAACCGCACAGGCACGACTGCGACCCCGTTTCAGTTCGGAGGAGGACTCGGCTACTACCAGAACGACAGCAATCGCACCCATGTCAGAGCGAGGAACTTCTACGTAAACTTAGGCAAATGGTCAAGCCAAGACCCTATTGGTTTCAACGGAAGAGACTACAACCTCTACAGGTATGCCAGGAACAACCCTGTACGCTGGAGCGACCCATCGGGATTGGTCGTCGATAGCTACAAAAAGGTAACGGATATTGACGGCTTTTTAAGTAAGGGCGAGAATGCGAGATTCCTTTATACCTGCAGATGTGGATGGATAGACAAGTCTCATGTGGCTACAGCATTCAAGGCTGCAGCGAGAATGTATCAATATTAGGGGTCTATGGGGAAGTTAGTGGGTTCCCCATGAAATATGCCATACTTTGGGATGATGCAAGATACCGAACTATACCGCCAAATTCTAGGTCTTGAGGCTCCCTGGCGTGTGGAGCGTTTAGAACTTGACCTCGCCAACGAGTCCGTTTACGTCACTCTTGGCTATCCTTCTGAGACGAAGTGGGTCTGTCCAGAGT
>JAPLCR010000250.1 GCA_026392135.1 Armatimonadota bacterium | reverse complement strand
TCCGCCCTAGTCACTCCTCGCCCAGAATTGGGAGAGGGGACGGGGGTGAGGGCTTCTGGTTTTCAACTGGAAGACTTATTCCAGAGTAAGTCCCTTACTAGAACGATGGCTTAACGGGGTAGTGCCTCCTGATTTGCGTTTCTGGGAAGTAGGTGAATTCCATGGATAGGAATCCACTTGTCCTCCTCGGTGCGTATCGAAAACGTGAGCGTCTTTACGTCTTTTGTATCTATCACACGGGTCTCCTCGTATAACCGAATGGCGACAACGCGCTTGTCGGGTAAAATGTCACCTAAATGCAGAGAGGTTTGTAATGTAGCGAAGGAAGAGGCATCTATGGGAATGCCTCTGTCGGTGAAGATATCGGGCTGACCTTTGAGTACTGTGAAGACATCCCAGTTCATTACGGCTTGCAGTACGGGAAACTCTTCGGCTAACCGCTCTAATTGAGGTTTCGTGAACTGGGAGAGAGTTTGCACTATCTCCGCCAGAGAGAGATAGCCCTCTCTTTTGTCTGCCATCATGCGTAGCTTTTGAAGGGACTGGTAGTTGAATTGAGCCTCATCCCCATAGAACCAGTACGGGTAGTTTAATAATAGCAAGCCGTTGCGCCACTTGCTCATCAGGTAGTAGGGGTATTCCCGAAACACCTCTAGGAATTTTTGTACGCTCTGCCCGTAGGGGGAGTTTTGCAGGGGCTGCGCCTCATCCGGCACAACGCCAAGATACGAGATTGGCGCGGCAGAGGCAATATCAATCAGTTTATGGATGATGTCGAGTTGAGGGGAGGAGGCTTTCGCCGTGCGCCCTGTAGGTTTCTCCACAATCTGCTTGGCGAGAGGGCTTGCCTTCGTATCGCCCGACAGTATCCAGTTAGCGTAACCGCGCCTTATGAGCCCCCTATCCATCATACCGAAGAGACCGAGTCTGCTCACGCCATTTTTCGTCTCCACTTCCATCATTAAGGTCGTGCAATTTTTTTTGTTTTTACCTGCCTGGAGCATGGCGTAACGCAGGAGGGTGGGGGTGGGACTAGGGAGGGCGACAAGCGTTCCGTCCGGCTTTTCCTCACTAATTTTGTCTTGGCTTTCTCGTATGAAGCTCTGCCACTCCTTCGACAGCTTCTCGAACGGGATACTCACCGTCTCCCCGCGCAAAACCGCTTGTCGCCGCTCCTGCGGAACCATCTGGGCGAAGAGGCGCACCTCTGCCCAAAATTGATTAGCTGGCGGAATGTCTTGAAGGTAGATTTTCGCTATCTGATTGTTCTCTTCCAGAAGGACTTTTGAGAGCCGCGTCGCCTCACTCTGTCGTTGTTCCGGTGTCATATACGCGATATCTATCGTGACGTTCGACTGCGCCTCCAATGCCTCTAGCATGGCGCGGTTCAATCTGTCTGGCAGGGCGCGGTAGACGCGATTCGACGCGAGGCGGTAGGTTGTCACGCCATCAACCGCAGTCAAGCGCCAGTCCAGCGTTGCGCCCCGGTAGCCGAGCGCAGACCACAGACCGCTCATAACATCCGACAGCGGAACCTTGTTAAGAGAGACGCTAAGAGGAATGCCCGATATAGCGTCCAGAGGGTCTACGGAGACCTTCACGCCCGTCTCTTTAGTAATAGCCGCGAGGAGTTCGTAGAGGTAGATGCGCGGGGCGGCGAGGGTAATAGGCGTGGAGAGACGGCTATCTTTGGCGATATCGTCAGGAGTGAGAGACTGTCCCTGCGCGACAAGTGCCACTGATAGGAGCCACAGCCCCAAAAGAAGAGTGGGCAGATAGGGGAAGCGATGCTTCATTGCTTTTGCCTCTAAAGAGTAACAGGGCTAAGGCTGCAAAGCCGTTTCCTTAGAGGAAGCGACTCTGAAGCCGGGATTGACAAGCCTAGCGTAACATGATACGCTCAGACGAACTAAATATTTAGCCGGCGATGAGCGTGACTTGTAATGGCTAGAACGGGTACGGCAATACATCCCAGAGAGAGTTCCCTGTAGTCGTCGAGACCGTAGCACCGTTTGCGTAGAGCGTGGTATACCCAACTGCGGTATAAAAGCCGAACGCAAACGGGTAAGCAGTAAGACTTCTGTAGACGGTTTTTGACCAAGGTCTTCCTGGCATTACCTGATTTGAATCGGTGCCTATTAATGGTTGCGAACCGGGGTCTGTTGTCTGGATTGAGCCTCCATTAGCATTGACGGTAACAGTGCCTGTTCTAGCCATCTGGAAGCGATATATCATAGTCTGCCACTGGTTAGTGTTGTTGATATATGTCATTGAGTGAGTCGATTGCCCTGCTATAAATGCAAATGGATACTGTATGTATGCGTTGTAGGTCCCGACAGGGTAGTCAATAGTCGTGGATTGAGCGTTGGCGCGATTGGTTGCAACGCCTGTCAAAGCGACTGAGGCGATGAGCGTTAGAAGAGGCATATGCAAACGATTGAAAAATCGAGAGATCTGGCGTTTCCTTTCATCTCTGACAATATCTGGC
>JAPLCR010000230.1 GCA_026392135.1 Armatimonadota bacterium | reverse complement strand
CCTCTCCCGCATCACCCGTCAGCGCACTGATGCAGGACGTAATACGTACCGTGTATACGGAGGCTTCGTCCAACGCACTATCTTTTCAGCTGTATGTGTTTGCTGGGGGTGACTACGTTTCCCATTTCGGTATTACGACCTCCTTTTGGATATTTAGTGCTTCCTCCTCACTGCCTTCTCGTGCTCCGCCTTTTCTCGCCTGATTCTGCCCTGCGGACGCTATCTTGCGCTCCGCCAATTTGACTTCACCCTTTCTACTCGTTCCGACGCGGTTTAAGAAACTCGCGTCTTAAGGATAACTTCATTATGAAACTGTTTTTACGCGCTTTCACAAGCGTGGCAATCTCGTTTGCCGCCCTCGCGCTTGTGAGTATTGCGACACACGCGCAGATAAAGCCCATAGAGAAAAAGATAGGCAAGTACGCCATCACCATCCGCGTTCCCGAAGCGATCTACGCGGAAGAGGTCACCGACATTGAGTTTCGTCTTGGGGATACCAGTAACAACGACCCAGTGTTGGGAGCGGAGGGAGTGATTCGTGCGAAAACACTGGCAAAGATTACTATGCCCGCCATGCCCGGTATGCCCGCGCAGAAACCTAAGATACATACAGAAGGCGTACCCGGAGACTACGGAATTGAGACCTATTTCCCGCACGGCGGCGAATATCTGGTGGAGTTGGAGTTGACCGCTCCCGGAGAGACAATGCCCATCAAGGTCTCCTTTACGGTGGACGTTAAGGATGCGGAAGCCGTGAAAAACCGGAAGCCAAAGCCCAAACCGTTCTTCCTAGAGATAACCAATAAGCCTGTTGCGAAGGCGGGAGAGCCGACCCCGCTCGTGCTTGCCATACGTGAAATGAAGACAAAGGCGATAGTGAAAGAGTTTGATATTGCCCATGAGAAGCTCTTTCACTTGATAATGGTCTCGAAAGACTTGGGTTGGTTTGTTCACGAACACCCGGAACCGCAAGCCGACGGAACTTTCACCATAAGTCAGACCTTCCCGGCAGGCGGAGAGTACCGCGTGTTCGCCGATGTTGCGCCAAAAGGCGCAGGTTCTAATGTGTTGCTTACGGTACTGAAAGTATCTGGCGACGCGCCAACATGGAACTCTATGCTCAAGCCCACGCCAACGACAACGGAAGCCGACGGTGTACGAGCGCAACTCAAGTTTGGTGAAAATCCGCTCCCTATTGGCAAGACAACCCCGCTCACCTTTCTCTTGACTGACGCGGTTACGAGCAAACCTATCACGGATTTAGAACCCTATCTCGGTGCGATGGGACACCTTCTCTTAATTCATCAAGATGGTCAGACATTCGTTCATAGCCACCCTATGGAGGACGACATCGCTACGGCGGCGGCGAAGGGCGGGAGTGTCGCCTTCAATGCGCGTTTTCCCAAACCCGGAATCTACAAAGCATGGGGGCAGTTTCAACGCGGCGGCAAGGTCGTCACGCTCTCCTTCGTGATGAGTGTGGAAGACAAAATCAAGAAACTCACGGGGAAGTAGGGATAACATCATGAACTGGAACTCAAAAACAAAAGCCGTCATTGTTACCCTAATCACTCTGTCGGCGAACATGACGAATCTACCGCGTATTGCATGGGCGCACGACGACGAAAATAAGCCTAAAACACCTACCAAAGCGCAGAAAGACCTCAAGAAGGCACGGGAGGCGATGGACGCTTATAAAACGCGCCTTGCGAAGGATGGAAAATTCTCCTGCTGTATGCAGAAACCCGTTGGAGCGAAGGTGGACGGCTGTGACACCTGCGCGAAGACGAGCGGCTCTTGTCAGTGCGGCGCGAATCTCGCGATAGGCAAAGGCGTATGCGGAGAGTGTTACGGCGCATGGAAAAGCGGAAAGGGTAATACCGCGTTTGGGAAGGTGGATGTCAAGGCTCTGAAAATTCTCGCCTCCGACTTTCAGGGAGCGAATAAGGCGGGTGAGAAGGTCGCCGAAACGCCCGAACGTACCGCCTACCTCGCCGCAATGACCACTGCAAAGCGCACTCTAATAGGCGAGAAGCGGTACTCCTGTTGTGTCGGTAACGGCGGATGCGACGAGTGCGCCCATGAGGGTTACTGCCCTTGCGGGAGAAACCTTGCCAAGGATATGGAGGCGAAGCCAACCGATAAGAAGCGCGGAATTTGCGCTCAATGTCTGGATGGACAGCATGGCGGTCATGCACGGGTCGGGAAAGGGTTAGATGTCAATCAGATAATGCTGGCGGAGATGGATATGGAGATGATGCCGGGGTTACTTGGCGTAGGATCCATGAATCGCGAGGGAAGCGGTACGTCGTGGCTCCCCGAAAGTTCGCCCACGTACGGCAAAATGACGCAAAGAGGACGCTGGCAGACAATGCAGATGGGTTTGGGTTTTGGCTCTTACACGGCGGGGGGAAGTGAACGAGCGGAGAAACAACTCTATTTCCCGTCACAATATATGCTCATGGGGAGGCGCGAGGTGGGTGGTGGGGTTGTCGGGCTTCGTGTGATGGTCTCTGCCGACCCTCTATTGATAGGTGGAAACGGCTACCCAAATCTGTTTCAAACGGGCGAGACCTATCTCGGCAAGCCGCTCAAAGACCGTCAGCACCCGCATGACCTGTTTATGGAACTCGCCGCTTCCTACTCCCGCCCCATTGGCGGGGGAAGCGACGGCAAGCGCAATCGGGCGTTTCTCTATTTCGCGCCTGTTGGCGAACCTGCTGTCGGCATGGCGGCGTTCCAACATCGCCCGTCCGCGTGGGATAACCCCGTATCTCCCATCACGCACCACTGGCTCGACGGGACGCACATCACTTTCGGTGTGGCGACTGCGGGGCTGACCTTCGGAGACAAATGGAAACTCGAAGGCTCTGTTTTCACAGGGCGTGAGCCAGATGAGAACCGTTACGACTTCGACCCTATGCGTTTCGACAGCTATTCGGGGCGACTCACCTTCAATCCAGATAAGAACTGGAGTCTGCAAGCCTCTTACGCCTTCCTGCATAGTCCTGAGACGTTGGAGCCAAGCAGTAACCCGCATCGCTTGACGCTCTCCGCACAATACAACAGAGCATTCGCCAGTGGAGATAACTTCGCGGGGCTATTCGGTTATGGAAAGAACATAAAGGACAGCGGCTCATCGGATGCGCTACTCCTTGAGGGGGCTTATACGCGGGGGCACTGGACGGCGTTCGGGCGTTGGGAGAGTGTGGCGAAGGACGAACTCGTTAGCGTGCCAGTGGGAACCTATCGCGTCAACAAGTTTACGCTTGGGGGTATTTACAACTTTCAACAGTCAGGCGCATCGGAGCAGGGTCTTGGCGCAAGTCTGGATTTCTACAAGTATCCTGCCTCGCTATCGTCTTCTTATGGCGATAGCCCTGTGACGTTCAACCTGTTCTACCGTCTAAGGTTTGGTAAGATGTAGTGTGGCTTGTGGTAGAGGCAAACCAATGTATTCGCCGGAGTTACATGGAGTGACTTTCAAGAGCATCTGGCTGAAAGGTCAATCAAACTCACAGGGAAGCATGGTAGCCTGGTTTAGGCGTTGGAGGTACAGATCATTCGGTATCTCCAACGCGCCAAGGCTTTTTAGGTGGGGTGTTAGATACTGACAATCCAAGAGGGTGAACCCTCTCTCATTAAGGCGTTGCACAAGGTTTGCTAATACGACTTTAGAGGCATCTGTCTCATAGTGAAACATACTCTCCGCCATAAACGCCCCTCCTAGTGCCACCCCGTAGGTTCCGCCCACAAGCCGCCCCTCTTGCCAAGCCTCGACGCTGTGCGCCTTGCCTTGTCGGTGTAACTCCCCGTAGACTCTGAAAAACTCCTCGGAAATCCAAGTACCCTCCTCCCTGTCTGCACATCCGCGCATAACACCCATGAAATCGGTGTTGTAGCGAACCAAGAACCGACCTTGCCGTAGGGTTTTGGCGAGCGAGCGAGAGATATGAAAGCCCTCCAAGGGGATGATAGTGCGGGGGTCGGGTTGAAACCAGAGCATTCGTTTATGCTCATCGTCGTACATTGGAAAAACCCCATTGCGATAGGCAAACTCTATACCGGGAGGAGTGAAGCGAAGGAGCATGGCTAAGCGGGGCTGTCCAGCGTCTCGCGGATAGACTGGGCTAACCTGTTTGATGTGAACGGCTTCTGAATCAGGTTTATGCTTTCTAGTTGGATGCCCTGTGAGAAAAAGACATCGCGTGCATAGCCCGACATAAAGAGAACTTTGATGCTGGGGCGTAGTGCTTTTACCGCTTCGCTCACCTGCTGACCATTCATTTGAGGCATGACTACATCTGTAAGGAGGAGGTCTATCGTGTCGTTATCGCGGGCAATAGCTAAGGCATCTTTAGGGGATTGAGCGATTATCACCTCGTAGCCGCGCGAAAGTAGAATACTCGCGGTAATATCCCTTACAGCAACGTCATCTTCCACTAAAAGGATGGTGGCATCTCCTTTTAACGCTCTAGTGTTCGCGTCTGCGGGCTCTACGCTGGAAATCGGCTCGTTACAGGATGGGAGGTAGATAGAAAAGGTGGTTCCACGCCCTAGTTCGCTCTCCGCGTGTATCGTTCCGCCTGCCTGCTTTACGATTCCGTAGCAGATTGCAAGACCAAAACCTGTCCCCTTACTAGCGGCTTTGGTGGTAAAGAGGGGTTCAAAGATGCGTGCCATCGTCTCTGGGCTCATACCAATACCAGTATCGGTAACTTGTAGAAGGCAGTATTCACCTGGTGCCAAATTGGAAGGGACATCTGTTTGGAGTGCCTGTGAGAAGGCTTTATGGGTTGAAATCGTCAACTTGCCGCCGTTGGGCATAGCATCGCGTGCATTTATGACAAGATTCATCATCAGCTGATTGATTTGCGAGGCATCCATTTTGACGATTACACTAGAGGTAACCCACTCTGTTACCATTTCGATATGCTCTCCAATGAGATGAATGAGGCTACCCGTGTTAAGTTGAAGGTGCTGATTTAAATCTAACACTTGGGGCGTGATATGCTGTTGGCGGGCGAATGAGAGCAGTTGGGTAGTTAGTGTGTTTGCCTCCCCGCTAGCGCGAAGTATCTGCTCAATGTATTTTGCGGCGGAGGGGATGGTCTCTACATGACTTTTCAGGAGTTCGGTGTATCCCATAATGACCAGTAGGAAGTTGTTGAAGTCGTGCGCTATTCCGCCTGACAAATGCCCTAATGCCTCTAACTTCTTGGACTGCACGAACTCCTCCTGTTGCCGAACACGTTCTGTAATATCGTTAGCGCGAATGACCACTCCTGTCACATTACCGTGCATGATGATCGGATTGAAATGGACTTCTGCAGTGAGGGGTTGACCATTCACTTCTGTCGTTCTCGTCACTGAAAAGGTTTCACCCTCAAAGGCGAGGTCGTAATCCCTCTGCCAAAACGCGATATGCTCTGCTGACGTTACCTTTATGAGCGAGTCGCCCGGTTTTGGCGCAACTCCGAATACATTTTGTATCGATTGAACTGCCTGAGTGTTGATAGTGGTTAGGTTATAGTCTTTATCTACAGACAAGATAATATCATTGAGGCTTTCCAGTACTGTTTGGAGGTTCGCTTGTGAGGAGGTAATTGCTTGCTCCGTGCGTTTTTGTTCTGTAATGTCCTGAAAAGTGCCGTAAATCCGCGTTACCATACCGCCATCAATCTGAACGCGCCCCTGTGTGTGTACCCATACTCTTCGCCCTTTTGCAGTGATTATCTGCAACTCTATATCATACGGTTTACCTTGCGTGAGGGCAAGATGCACTGCCTCTGTGATGAGTGATATGCTTTCTGGAGCATAGAAACAGAGCGCAGTTTCGATAGTAGGAGTGTACTCTTGCGGGCTGGTTTCATGTAAGCGGTAGGTCTCATCCGTCCAGTACAGGGCATCGGTGAGACGATTAAACTCCCAGCCGCCGATGCGTCCCATCTGCTCAGACTGCTCCATAAGGCGGGCTTGTCTTAGCGAGTGCTCTTGCAGTAACTTCCGCTCCATCTCCGTACCAGCTCGTAGTGCGAAGAACTGAAATACAGAGATTACAAGGTTTACATTCGGTATAGGCTGTCGCCATGAGGCATGAAGCATACCCAAAACGGAGCCATCTGAGGCGAGCAGGGCGACTCCGATATAACTCTCCATCCGTTCACGTTTGAAGAGTTCATAGGTTGGGAAGCGGTCTTCTAGGTTGCTTGGGCATACGTAGAATCTATCTTGTAAAACAGTGGAGAAAGGAGAACCTTCGAGAGGGTAGTCTACGGAGGGGCATAAAGCCCCTTCACAGTAACGGGCAACGCTTGTGATAACGGTGGGGTCTGTTTTAGAGCGGAGTGCAATACAGACGCTGTAGGCATTGAGCAGGTTTGCTAGCGAGGTGACTAGGGAGTTCGCGTAGTCCGTTCCAAGTGTTGCTGAAACGGCTTTCGCCGTTTTGAGAATAGTG
>JAPLCR010000637.1:2374-7933 GCA_026392135.1 Armatimonadota bacterium | reverse complement strand
GGTGCGCCTGTGCCCTCGTATCTCCGCCTCATCTCGAACACCCCCCAACGAAATACGCACGAATTTTCTGCCTAGTGCCTCCGCGATACTCCTGCCAATGGAGGTTTTACCTACACCGGGAGGTCCCACAAAGCAGAGAATAGGACCCCGTAGTGTATTGGTGAGCTTGCGGACAGCAAGGAACTCCACGATTCGCTCCTTGGTCTTTTCCAGCCCATAGTGGTCTCTGTCCAAAATCTCTATCGCTTCGCTCAGGTCTATGTCATCGGGGGTCGTCGCATTCCAAGGAAGGGCTATCATCCAATCAAGGTAGTTCCGAACAATTGTGCCTTCCGGCGTAGCAAACGGCATTTTTTCAAGCCTATCTACCTCTTTCAAGGCACGTTCCTCAATTTTGGGCGGCATCTTCGCCCCGCGAATCTGGGCGCGTAGTTCGTCGGTCTCATTCAGAGGGTCTCCGCGCTCGCCCAACTCCTGCTGAATAATTCGCATCTGTTCCCTAAGCAGAAATTCTCGCTGAGAGTCTCCCATCTCACGCTCTATCTGCTGACGTATCCCTTGCTGAACCTGCAACAAGTCGCCCTCTTGTTGCAGGATCTCGCAGAGCTTTTGGAGGCGTTCAGTAGAATCAAGAATCTCTAATATCTGTTGTTGTTTGTCAATACGAATAGCACGAATAGAGGAGACTATCACATCAGCAAGCCTACCCGGCTCAGTAGTCTGTTCAATTTGTGCCATCAGCTCTGGAGGGACACCTGGATTTAGTTGCACTATCCGCTCAAACAGGCTAATAGCGTGACGCATCAAGGCTTCGGTCTGAATATCGTAGTTTTCTATTGTCGGTAGTGCGTCTACCAGAACTTCGTAGTACGGTTCACGTTGGAGATAGTTGACGATTTGGTACCGCTCAATTCCTTGTAGCATCAGCCGCATTGTTCCATCTGGTAGGCGCATCATCTGCATAATTTCTGCGATAATACCAATGTTATATATCTCTTCAGGGTCAGGAGTCTCCGACTGAAGGTTCTTCTGAGCCGCCAAAAAGACGTAGCGCTGCCCGCTGCCTGCTCCCTCAATCGCCTGAATAGACTTTTCTCGCCCTACGAGTAAAGGAAAGATGTTATGAGGAAAATAGACCTGGTCACGGATAGGCAGAAGCGGCAGAACACGAGGCTCCGGCACCGCGCCCTCCTCCTGCTCAGATTGCAAAATAGCCTCCCACTCCGCAGGCGTGATGTTTGCAAAGGGGTTGTCTTCCGATGGGGTACTGCGTCGTCGTCGCGTAGTGCGCGGCATATTGGGTAGCCTCTCTAAACCGTAAAATTCTGATTACACGGTTCTATTAGTCAGTCGGCTTGAAATTCCTGCTTGCGCGTGTCAGTTTGCAAAAGGCGAGCCATTCATGACCTAAGCCTCGGATTCGATTGGGTATCAGCGGCTACAGTTTTAGTTCCTCTTGCCCCACCTCTTTCTGTAGGCGTTCCGCCTCCTTGAACGAGACATTCGCGCCATAGAGCGGGAAGTCAAACTCTCTTCCTTGCAACAGCTCCTCAATCGTGCGTATCTGTACGCACTCCACGCGGCGCCCCACGCCAGAGGGCGGTTGGTAGTAACCAGCGGAAGCGGCTTCGTTTTTCATAGGTTGAGTGGGCGGCTCTAGGGTAATAAAGAAGCCGAGTTGCGCCTTTTCTCTCACCATTACGCCCCGTAAGTCGCGTAGCTGTGCAACGGTAGCGTGTCCGCCCTTGACCTGTATAATGGCTTTGGAGGGCTTCTTGGGGTTGTCATGGATATAGGCGATACCGTCTATACCGGAGTCCGCGCCCTTCTTCTCTTGGGGAATGGCGGGAACTAAGCCCACCGCCCACATCTCGAAATCTTTGTGCGTACTGTCTTTATCGTAGAGCATACGCGCTCCCGCCATGTCGGTAGGAAGCCCTACAACAGCGAAAACGGAACGGTCTATCGGGTCGTCCTTGCTCTTGAGCCTTACGTCAATCGCGCCGTGAGCGCTTTTGAGGCGTTGTTGAACGAGACTCGTAGCGATAGGAGTAATGTCTACCCCTATCCATGCGCGTTTCAACTCTTGCGCCTCTACAACTGCCGTGCCGCAACCACAGAAGGGGTCGAGAACCACGTCGCCGGGGTTGCTTGAGGTTGCGATAATGCGCTCTAGGAGGGCTAGGGGCTTCTGTGTCGGATAGCCTAAAGCCTCTTTTGGCGAGGGTTGCTGAATGTCGTGCCAGTCATTCGTAATCGTGCGCCCCAGCGAATCCTCAAGGTATTTTTTGTACTGAGGAACTGCGCCGGGTTTTAGTTGAACGACAACGCCATCCTCATAAGCCCTTTGCATCCTCTCTTTTGTCCAGCGCCATACACGGGTAACGCCCAAAAACTCATAAGTCAGGTTGGGGCGATTGTCGTTTGGATTGAGCAGAGGTAGTAGGCGGTATCTTCGACCGTCGGAATCCAAATGTTTGTAGGCACTTGCCACATAGTCTGGGTTATGTTCCATGAAAATTTTGTTGAATGTACATTTTTCCGTTTTTGAGTATCGGAAAATGATGTCACGGCAGTTGGGGAAATTTAAAGAACCGTGGCTCTTCGGGTTAGAGCGTCGCCACGATATTTCATTCCGATAGTTTCGCGCTCCAAAGATGCCGTCTAAGATGAGTTTGAGATAGTGGGATGCGGTGGGGTCGCAATGAAGATAGAGGCTTCCCGTAGACTTTAGAACGCGATGGAGTTGGTAGAGACGGGGCGCCATCATCACGAGATACGCCATCACATCATTCTCGCCTATCGCATTATGAAACCCGTGCATCAGTTCAATGACCTTGGGGTTCGGGCATAGTTCGGGGAAATGTTCCCATGCGTCCATCGCCCCTGCCCAGTTCCACGTATCGCCAAAGGCTTTCATCTGCGCCGGGCTTTCGTGTCCGCTCTGCTCTTTGAAAAGCACGTTATAATCTCGGCTTGAGTTAAAAGGCGGGTCAAGGTAGACAAGGTCTACGGATTCATCAGGTACGTGTTTTTTTAGCACATCCAGATTATCGCCGAAGTAGAGCGTATTCACGGGGCGTTTAGTCCTTTCCCAACAAGCCTCTGGGCATGAGCCTCTTAGATAGTTCGCTTACGCCCTGTCCATTTAATAGGGCGGCGTAGAGGAGCGTTCAAAGCCATTTCGTCATTATACCGCAGAGGGGAGGGAGGAAGCGTGCGAAACCCCTATTTCACTGCAAAACCCTGCATTTTACATACCCGATTTGCCCAGAAATCTGCACACTGAGTGCCCGAAAAATCAAAAATGTCCTGCAACCCCCTTCCTCTAATCCCCCTTCAATAGAGTATACTAATATCTAGGTTTTTCTCTTGATATATGTTTTGCGGAAGGAGTGATTACGTGTCTCTTTTCAACCTCAAGTCCGACTATACACCCGCTGGCGACCAGCCCCTCGCGATTGAAAATCTCGTGAAGGGTTTGAGGGAGGAGAAGCGTTTCCAGACTCTGCTAGGTGCTACTGGAACCGGTAAGACCTTCACAATCGCCAACGTGATTCAGGCGGTACAACGCCCCACGCTCGTTATCGCGCACAACAAAACGCTCGCCGCGCAACTCTGCTCCGAGTTCCGCGACTTCTTCCCTGACAACGCCGTCGAGTACTTCGTCTCCTACTACGACTACTATCAGCCCGAAGCCTACATTCCTCGAACCGACACCTTTATAGAAAAAGACAGTCAGGTGAACGACGAGATAAACCGCCTACGGCACTCCTCCACCCAGTCTATATTAGAGCGGCGAGATGTGATTGTCGTCGCCTCCGTCTCTTGTATCTACGGGCTAGGCTCCCCCGAAGAGTATAAGAAAATAGTGCAGGTGTTCCATAAAGGGGCAACATTGGACAGGGATGAGGCTCTGCACCGCCTGATAGATATGCAGTTTACGCGCAATAACCTTGAACTCTCACGGGGAACCTTTCGCGTGCGCGGCGATACCCTAGAGATACAGCCCGCCGATGAAGAGGTCGTTATCCGTATCTCCTTCTTTGGGGATGAGGTGGAGAAGATCACTATCGCCGACCCCGTTACCGGAGAGGTGAGGGGCGAACGCGACCACATCACCGTCTTCCCCGCCAGCCACTTCGTCGCCTCAGAAGAGAAACTGCAAATTGCTATGGAGGAGATAGAGAAGGAGCTACAGGAGCGCATGGCGTGGTACAAAACACGGAACCTGCTTCTGGAGGCGCAACGCATTGAGCAGAGAACCCGCTTCGACCTTGAGATGATACGGGAACTTGGCTTCTGTTCCGGTATCGAAAACTACTCCCGATTCCTTGACGGGCGCGAACCCGGAACCGCACCGAACACTCTTTTCGACTACTTTCCAGATGACTTTCTATTTGTGGTGGATGAGAGCCACCAGACTCTGCCGCAACTGCGCGGTATGTACAACGGCGACAAGGCGCGAAAAGACACGCTGATTGAGTATGGCTTCCGCCTTCCTTCCGCCGCCGACAACCGCCCGCTCAAGTTCCATGAGCTACAGGAGCGGCTGAATCAGGTTATCTTTGTATCGGCGACCCCTGCGGTTTTTGAAAAGGAGAACAGCGAGCAGATTGTTGAGCAGATAATTCGCCCGACGGGGCTGATTGACCCCGAAATTGTGATTAAGCCTACCAAAGGGCAGATTGACGACCTTATTGAGCAGATTCGGATACGGGTTGCGCGAGAGGAGCGCATACTGGTCACAACGCTGACGAAGAAGATGGCGGAAGACCTCACCGAGTACCTAGAAGACCTCAAAATCAAGGTCAACTACCTGCACTCCGACGTAAAGACGTTGGAGCGCACTGAGATACTCAGAAACCTACGACTCGGTGTTCACGATGTGATAGTCGGTATCAACCTCCTGCGCGAAGGGCTAGACCTTCCGGAAGTGTCGCTAGTTGCGATACTAGACGCGGACAAAGAGGGCTTCCTGCGCTCAGAGACCGCCCTCATCCAGACGGTGGGACGCGCCGCCCGAAACGTGGAGGGGCAGGTTATTATGTACGCGGATAACCTGACGGGGAGCATGGAGCGGGCTATCGCGGAGACGAACCGACGGCGCGAGAAGCAGATAGCCTACAACGTTCTACACGGCATCACGCCGCAGACGGTGAAAAAGGCGGTACGCGAACTTATTCAGTCGGAGCGGGTGGCGGAGGAGAAGGCGGAGTATAGCGCAACGAATACCACGAAGCGCCTGAAATCAGACCCCTCCACCATGTCGATTAGTCAGGTGGAAGAGGTGATTCGACAACTGGAGAAGGAGATGAAGGAGGCGGCGCGGGCACTGAACTTTGAGTACGCCGCCGAACTGCGCGATGAAGTGCAGTCGCTTCGCAAGTTCGCCCCCGCGAGTCAGGTGGGCAAGGACGAAAGCACCTCCGCTCTCGGCAAAGACAAAATCGCCTACACCCCCAAATCATCACGCGGACGTAAGTGACAATAAGACCTTAGGGAATCGCGTCAGAATAAGTGTTCCATTTGAACACCAGAAGCCCTCACCCCCGTCCC
>JAPLCR010000637.1:0-2277 GCA_026392135.1 Armatimonadota bacterium | reverse complement strand
CTGAAAGGACAACAAGCGTAATGAAAACACTGAATACTCTCCTCCTCCTCGCCCTCGCTTGCAGAACCGCGCTTGCACAGGAGGGAGCCGCCAAAAAGCAAAACCCGATAAGGCCAACCCTTCCGACCTATAAACAGGCGTGGCGAGTGGAGGTTCCCGAATGGGCGAGCCATTTAGGAGTAGGCGATGTTACGGGCGATAAGAAGCCACGCCTCTTGCTCTCCAACAGAGCGAATCGGCTTACTGTCTATAGGCTTGAGAAGTCCGCCCTCAAGCAGGAGTCCGCTATTGAGTTGGGTGCTAAGGGCGAACGCTTCGTTATCGGGCGCTTCTTGAAGGGAAAGCCGGAGGCGATTGCCGTTGCGGGAGCCGTATTTCACCGGAAGGGAGCGGAGTACGTCCGTATCGCTGTCCCAGAAATTACAAGCGTGAACGGCAATACCCGCTATGCGGATGGGACGGAGGAGGTTCTTCAGTGGGAGCCTGCCGCGCCGCCGCAGACATGGGCGTTCGACGCTTCAAAGCCTGAATCTCCCAAGGTAGGGCAGGGAATTCGTCCGCCAAAAGACTCCGCAGGGTTTTTGAAACTCGTGGTCATTCGCGGAACGCCGGAGTTTCTGGCTCAACTGGATGCAGGGGATGATTTTGTTAAGGCGGGGGTTATCGGTAACTTCGACCCGCGAGGAGATGGCGAGTACTACCTCTGGTCGCCAAAGGGGTGTGACTCAAAATTAAGCAGAGTTGTCCGCTCTTCTAATAATGTCTGCAAAGTCGGTGTTTTGTTCGCTACACCATGCGGCTCTGAGTTTGAGCATGGCTTCCGCGCCTCTATGTTCCCATCTCATTCCCGTTCCCTTCATTCTCGCTTGGACAGTGGCTTTGCACCCTGCTTCCGCCACTCCGCTCCCGATATGAAGCCCTTTGTCCCGGAAAGTCTTGTACTGCATTCGGTGTTCGTGTTTTCGGAAGTAAGCGAGTTCTCGCTGATTTATCGCGCTCTTGCTCTCGGAAGAGAATGTCCACGCGCCTATCTCTGCTATCACCTCCGCTATCTTGTCTTTGAGGAGCAAACTCTTCTGTCTCTCCATCCAATCCGCCGCCTCCTTGCTACCTTCCCCAAAATAGGAGTGCGCCAAGACCCAAAGATGTTCTACCGCATGATAATAGTCCAGTATTTGGATACTCGTCGGGAAGTATTTCCCCACTTCCATCCATATCCATTCCGCTCCATCGGCGACCACAGCGAGTTGGCGACACTTCCCAGCCCCCATCTTGTACCCTAAAGTGCGCCAATACTTGCCGAACTCAGAGGAGTTCGCTAAGGTCGAATAGTACCCGATACGCTCCACGCCGCCGCACGCGCCCCTCTCATAGGCAATTCCCAGTTTCGCCTCCCGCCACTCCTTCCCTACATTCACCATCACTCCGTCCGAGGTCAGGTGCAGTTGAAACACGCGGCGCTCAGGGTCGGGTAAACGCTCCGCCCAGAGGTCGGACTGAGACTGTTTCCAATCGCGGATTAACTGCTCCCCCGCTTGCAAAGAGACACGTTGCACCGTGCTATGAGAGAGTTCGATATTACGCAATAACTCCGCTTCCTTCGCCGCCACCCGATAAGGCAGGTAGCAGGAGAGACGAGCGAGCAGGGAGCGCACTCCGAGGCTATGCCCTTCGTCCGCCACTCCCAAGTCCGAGTCCAAAGGATGCAACCCCGCTTTGCAAACAGGGCAGTAGTAGTAGGCGCGAGTTATCCCGCTTCTGCCATGAAGCGTCGTCACCTGACGTGTGAAGAAACCGCGAAAACGAGCGGAGCCGCCGCAAGAACACCCGCGAAAGGAGCCACAATAACCGTTACCCCTTTTACGCAACTTTTCCGCTTGAAGTGCCCGCGTTATCTCCGCCCCAATCTCTCCCACTTCCTTCTCTATCTCATCCAAGGTCTGTGGCTTCCCCTCGGAAAGAGAGCGGCGGAGTTGCTCCTCAACCTGTTTGAGGACAGTCTGAATAAACTCCTCGTCAGAGGCGATGCTAGGCTCGGTAGGCATGAAAGGAACCCTCCTGAAAGACATTTCAAGTAGGATTCAACAAACACTCGCAAAATGACTCTTTTTTCGAGTGCTTAAAAATATTACACACCCCCCTAAGAGTTCACTCTTTTGGGAATTAACCGCGAAATACGCAAAAAAGCGCGAAAAAATGCACACAAACCCCAAACTTGGAACAACGCGCACAGGCTTCTAATCTCATACCGCTAAGACTCCTCTCCTTTGCGAAGGA
>JAPLCR010000662.1:7070-8639 GCA_026392135.1 Armatimonadota bacterium | reverse complement strand
GCACTAGAGGTGTTGTTCCAGAGGCGCGTAATGAAACACGCGGCTCTATACGAATCCGCCTCGCTACTCGTTTTGCGGTAATAGGCATCCTCCTTGCTGTCGTTACTTACCAGTACCTACGCCCTATCCTTTTGCGGCGGGTAGTAGAGATAGAGAGCAGTGTAACAGCAGGTCGACTTGAGAACGCAAAGAAAAAGATGGACGCACGCCTTGCTCAGTTCGTGATTACCCAATCGGACTGGGCACGCTCCGATGACACCCATAACTTCCTGAAAAACGGCACAAAAGAGGGTGCTATTAAGGAGAGGTATGTCCAGACGCATCTTCAGCCGGCTACGCTTGCCCATAATCAGATAGATTTCGTCTGCTTCTTTGCGAAAGACAATACAAAGTTTTACAAGCGTGCAGTAGATAGAGATACAAAGCAAGCACTTCCTGACTTCCCAGATAACCTGATTGAAGACTATCTCTCTCAGCGAGAGGTCGGAAATGACTTTCAGGAGAAGGTGACCAGAGGCTATTTCGTTCGCCCAGAAGGTCTCCACCTAGTAGTAAGCTCCCCCATTACTCCTGCCAATGGACGTGTCGACATTGAAAATCAAGGAGTGCTCCTCTTTATGCATCGCTTCTCGCGTGCAGAGATAAAAGAGATTGGAGATGAAGCACAGATCGATTTAAGGGTTGTGTCGGTGCCAGAGGCTCCAGAGGTCATCGGAGCTTTCACCAAAGCAAAGCCCATTGTTATCCGCTCTACCAAAGACGACAACATGGCAGCATATATGGAGATAAAGGACATTGGCTGGAAGGCAAACTATCTCCTTGTAGGAACCTGCCCCCGTGAGTTCTATGCGTATGGAGCGTGGATATCAAACACCATTATCATCGCCATTTTTCTGGTGATGCTCCTCTTTACGATGGTGAGTCTATGGAGCATAGAGCGTTTTGTCTTACGGCTTACATGGCTAGACTCAAGCCTCTCAAAACTTTCCAACCTGAAAGACCCCGGAGTGCGCCTACCCTGGCGCACAGTGAGGCGAGCCTATTAGAGACACAACGCCTTGCACGGTTAGGCACGTGGGAATACGATACGCTATCAGGTGTAGTAACGTGGTCGCCGGAGGTCTTTGCGATGGTAGGCTGGCAACCCACCTCTGATTGGCGCGTCAAAGTTCCTGATTGTCAAAAGATGGTTCCCTTTGAAGACTGGAAACGTATCTGCAATTTAGTCAACCGCTCTATCAAGGATGGCGAACCCTTCCAGTATGAGTGCCGCTTCACCCGCCCGAACGGGCAACAGGGATTCGCGATAGGAACTGCCAAGCCGATCAAGAATCCGCAAGGGCAGATAGGCGGGCTTTGGGGAAGTATTCAAGACTTTACAGACCGCAAGCGAAGCGAGCTGGTTCTGAAAGAAAATGAGGAGCGTTTCGCAGAGCAGAATCGACTACTGCAAGAGAAGAATCAACAGCTTGAGGAGCGCCAAGCCGAGCTAGTCGTGCTGAACAGTAGCCTAGGCGATGCCTATGCCACACTAGAGGAGGTTACTGGCAAGTTCCAAGACCTCTATCA
>JAPLCR010000662.1:0-7030 GCA_026392135.1 Armatimonadota bacterium | reverse complement strand
CGATGTAGAGGGTAGAATCCACGACTGGAATAAGGCTTGTGAGGAGCTGACCGGCTACTCAGCGGCAGATATTGCAGAGAGAGTCTTGTGGGATACCTTCTATCTGCCTTTAGTGTTAGAGGCAGGGCGCGAGAAGATGCAAAAAGTCTTCTTTGGAAGCCGTATTCAAGGAGACGAGTGGGAGATACGTTGTGCAGATAAGAGCGTCTGCTATGTTCTCCATAGTGCTTACCCTCTACACGGGGCGCAAGGGCACATCATTGGCGCAATTGGCACTTTTGTGGATATTAGCGTAAGGAAGCGCATGGAGTCGGCACTGGTTCGAAGCCGCGAAAGGTTTGACCTTGCCGTGCAAGGCTCCAAGAGCGGACTGTGGGAGTGGAACCTGCTGACCGATGAGGTCTACCTCTCTACACAGTGGAAACGAATGTTGGGCTTCTCAGACGAGGAGTTCCCCAATCGCATTCCGTCGTGGCATGAGAGAATCCATCCTGATGACCTCAAAACGATGCTACGCCTCTCACAAGAGTACTGGGCAAAACGTATCTCCGAATTCGAGATCGAGTTGAGGATACTGCATCGGGATGGAACCTACCGCTGGATTCAAATGCGGGGTATCGCTCTTTGGGACACATCGGGGAGAGCATACCGCTTCGCAGGTTCGCATACCGACATTACAGACCGCAAGCTATACGAAGCAAAGGTTGCGGAGCAGGTCGTCCTAATTCAAGAGAACACACTCGCTCTTGAGCTTCAACGCGCCGAACTCATGGCACTCAACCGCAGGTTAGAAGCACTCGCCACTCAGGATGGCTTGACGGGTATCAAAAACCACCGCGCTCTACAAGAGCATCTGGAGGCAGCTCTTCAGTCTTCTGTGCGCTATGGCGAACCGCTTTCGTTTATGTTCTTAGATGTAGACGACTTTAAGAAGTATAACGACAAGTACGGACACCCCGCAGGTGACGAGGTGTTGCGCCGCGTCGCAAAAATCCTACAGGCGAATGTACGAAATACCGACTTTGTAGCACGTTATGGAGGCGAGGAGTTTGCTATCGTCCTCACACACACGGATATGGAGGGGGCATCTGAATTTGGGGAGCGTCTTCGCAAAATGATAGAAGAAGCCCCTTGGCCCAACCCTCCTGTAACGGTGAGTATTGGTATCTCTACGCGCCGCGATGAAGTCGTAGAGCGCAAGCAGTTCGTTATGGAGGCAGACATTGCTATGTACGCCTCTAAGGGCGCAGGTAAGAACCGCACAGCACACTATGACAGCCTAAAAACAAGCCTCATCCGTAAGCATTAGCGAGGGAGAAAGCCTCCTATTTGGTCACAACACCCCCCAACTCATTTCAGAGAGGGGGTTGTTTACCGTTGTCCGTAAAACTGCTATCGCTCGTTGTACTCGGCTTGACTGTGGTTCAACCAAAGGTATTTTCGATAGTGTGATACGAGATAACTCATCAGTTCCAGTGCCAGTCGTAGCCCCTCTTCCAACAGTGCGCTCGACTGGGCGTTGTCTGCTTCTACCATTGCCCTGCGAAGGGCGTGTGTGTGCAGGTCAAGCAGATCTCGCGAACCAACGTGCAGAAGCCCTAACTGGTCTCCCATCATACGTACCCTATCGGAGATGTCGTATTCAATACGATGCAGGTGCCCATCTGCCATCTGTTGCAACATAGCCTCATACTGCTCCATAAGACTCCGAAAGATGTCGGGATGCGACTCACGGAGCGACATTCTCCCGTAAATTTCTGCCGTTGCCGTGCTTATCTCCCCCATACTCATCTTTTCTAGTGCCAAAACGACTCGAATCTGCCGTTCTCGCTCGGTAAGAAGCCTCTGCTCCTCCCAACGCTTATGATGAAGTGCAAGACGTGAAGTCAACTCCACACGCTGTACAACTGCCATATTCTGCCCTTGTAGATGGAGAGAAGAAACACTTAGCAGGTAGGTCTCCTCATTACAAGCATACTCTATCTCAAAAAGGGTTTTCCCTCCCTCCAACACATCTGTAATCCCCACGAATAGAGACACTATCTCCCCCGCTCTATCCTCAGACTTGCCTCCGCTGCTTGCCCTAATCGCTCGAAGCAGATAGTCGCGGCTCTCTGCAAAACGCCACTTCCAGTTGGCATAGAGAATCTGCTTAGTGTCACCAAGGAGCGCATACCCACACTCTGCCCTCTCTAATATGGCGGTAACGACCTCTTCAGTTATGATAACAGGGTGGCTTCCAGACATTCCTACAGCCCCAATTCTGATGCAATAGACTGTAGAGCACGAATACAGTTCTCAACAAGCGTATCCATCTCAACCCCCAACTCCTCACAGCCAAGTGCGATATCTTCGCGGTTTACGCCGCGTGCAAAGCCATTCTGCTTTAATTTCTTCTTTACAGCAGAAACATCCACCTCCGCAAGAGTGCGTGAAGGACGCGTGAGGGCAACGGCAATAATAAAACCAGAGAGTTCGTCTACAGCAAAGAGGGTTTTGGCGAGTGCCGTCGCACGCGGTATATTCAGGTAGGTGGCGTGTCCCCCTATCGCCTGTATCATCTCTTCGGGATAGCCTAATGTCCGAAGGTAGTTCATGCCTACGATGGGGTGTTCTGAAGCGTCAGGGTGACGCTCGTAGTCGAAATCGTGGAGTAGCCCCGTCAATCCCCACAACTCCTCCGGCTCTCCATTCATGAGGGCATGGTAACGCATGGATGCTTCTACAGACAGCCCGTGCTTTCGCAGACTCTCACTCTGCGTCCACTCCGTCAGGAGTTTCCAAGCCTCTTCTCGACTCTGCATCTCTCATTCTCTCCTTGCTTGTAAAAACGGACTGACAGGAAACGCCCGTTTTCGAGTAGAATATAGTTCATTATATCCGCCCCTCTTTCCTACGCCAAAAGCGGTATACAAGGAGAAAAGACGCGAATGAGCCTTGTAGAAGGTGCGATTACGCAAGCAAAGGTATGGAACGCCTATCTGCGCCTCAGTCAAAACGAGGAGGCAGTGCGTTATGCCGCCCTGCAACGCATGGTCGAAATCGGTACTCCAAGTGTCTCTACGCTTCAGTTCGCGCTGAAATCCCCCAATTCATGGCGCGTTCAGTGTTGTGCCGCAGTAGGGTTGCATCGCTTACAACAGCCGGAAGGTATGGTGTTTCTAACCGAAGCATTCCGCTGGAAGATAGTCCCAAATCCCGAGTTACTTCCTGATGTAGAAGCTGCCTTTCTGCAAATCGGAGTCCCTGACGCTTCCATAGCACTACTCGCAGTCTGGTCTCAAAATGCGGATTGGCGCTCTGAAAACCTACAAGTCGCTACTATTTGCAAAATCTGGGGCATACTGTGCGACCCCCGTGTACTCGATGCGCTGTGTCAGCAAGCCCAGTACCTCCCTGACCTCTTTGAAAACACGGTTCCGCGCTTCGGTCAGATGGCGATACTGCACCTATCACGTATGCTGCGCGATAATGACATCAACCGCCGCCTCCTTGCGATACAGACACTCCGTCATATCCCTCTTGGCGACAGTTATACCGCCCTCCTCCCCCTCTTGCGCGACCCAAGCCCAGAAGTGCGCTCTGTCATTCCCTCTGCCCTCACGATGTGTGGTCCCCAAGAGGTAACAAAACGGGAGATACAGGAGGCACTACGCGCTGGTTTCAGTTCGGCGGAGGCGATACAGTGCCTCATCAATAGTCAGCCCGTTTCCAACTTCCTCGACGCAACAAACGCCGAGATTTTCGTACAGATACTAGAGCGTTGGAACCCGCATACTCTTACACGCAGTGGAGACACCAGCGGAGCCATTCTCGCCATCCTACCCACCATGAGCTACGCACCTCTTCCGAGTATGCGCGTTGCTCCCGCGTTATGCAGCCTACTGGCAAAAAAGCCCGGCGGAGCCATTAGCGCGGAGATCGCACGCGTGTTTACGGCACGCCCCGATATTGCACGGCTAGGAGACTCTCATACCAACTTTGGCGACTGGGAGGTCACAGTCTACAACTCTCTGCTCAATCTGCTCTCCTCCCCCGACTCCAAAGCACGTGCCGAAGCGGCGCACGCACTTCAAGCCCGCAACGACGCGCTTGGACAGAACCTGCTAGAACTCCTTCAACAGCATCGCCCGCAAGGGAACCTCTTCTCGAAATTTCAATCTATGTTGAGAGGAGGTCCCGAAGCAGGGCAGATCGCAACCCAAGCCGTGCAACAGTTGACCCAGTGGATAAACAAGGTCTCTCGGGAGGCGTTTGAGAAACAGAAGTTAGCACAAGAGCGTCAAGAGATTCTACGCGACCCACGCACCTTTACGATTCTATGCGAACTGCTGGATAACTGCCTCGACCACCTACAACGTACCCTAAACGGTGAAGAGATACGGGAACTCGTAGCAACCAGCGTCGCCGCAATCAAACTCATCGCATTTATGGAGCCTGCCGTCGCGAAGTCGGCTCAACCCACTCTAATACGCGCATTCAACACGGTAAAGTATGGGAATATCTTCGAGGGTGCTCCCGGCTCGACCATGCAGACTCAAGAGGTGAGAGAAGTTGGGCATATTGTTCGTATCGCCTCATCGGAAGCCCTCTATCAAATATATGGCGACAACGCATTCGTTCTCTTTCTGGATGCGCTCTATGCCCCTGCTATTGAGGTGCGGGGCACAGCAATCGCCTCATTAGGACGGCTAGGGGAAGGGCGTGCCCTCTCGCACCTACAGCTCCTTGTGAACGATACCGCGCACCCATTAGCAGGAGCGGCACAAGAGGCGATTACCACTATCAAAAAAATCAACCCACACTATATGATGCTACTGCGCCCCTCTTCTGCAAACGCTGCACAGTCAGATCACCTCCTTCGCCCTGTTATGGGCGGCACGCCGGAACTCCACCCAGAGCAACTGCTTCGCCCTATACACGAGCCTCCAAAACCGTGAGGAGAGTTTTCCATGCACCTTCTCCGTCCTCTCCTCTCCAAAATCCGGATACCAAGCAGGGAAGAGCGTCAATGGCACTCTGAGGCACGCCGCCACCTCCGCCTCCTTACACAGCCTACTCTCTCCAAGCGGCAAGAGGCGGCGCAGTGGTTTCAGAAGCAAGGTGAGCGTGGAACCCTCGTGTTGGAGCGAGCACTTGGCAAACATACTGCCCTCAGCTGTGGTGCGGGCTACGCGCTTGCAGAACAGGGAAACCTAGAGGGCATACTGCGAATCTTAAGAGGGTGTACTAGCGAAGATTGGCTTCTCTACTACCCGCTGTCACCTGACTACTCCCCCTTGCATGAGGAGAGCGGTACGCCTCTCTTGCGCCTCTCTCCAATCTCTCCTTCTCCCCTCCAGTATATACCCAGTCGCCACTACGTCACTGCCCTCCGGCAGACCACTCTAGCGCTACCAGAGAGTGAGAGCAGAGAAGCCTACTTGGAGTGTTTAGGGATGATACTGGTCACGCTGAAAATCCTGTTCAACATGGACAGCATAGCAGAAGAGGTCTGGTGTGAATTTCTGCACCTCCCCTTCCAACAGTCTCCGCCCGGCATCAAAAAGAAAGAGATGCACCTCGTGCAGAATACAGTCTGGAATATCCGCGAGTATGCTCTGTTCGGTTTGGTAAAACACTGCAAAGAGCAGGCTTACCCTACCCTAGAAACCCTTTTTCATGCCGAAGAGGCGTGGGATAAGATGTTCGCTATCTACGGTTTCAAACTACTTCACTCCAAGCAAGCCGTCCCTCTCCTTGAGACTATCGCATTCCAACCAAAACACCCTCTTGCCCGCTACGCCCGTGACGCGATCGCCGTCATAGCAGGAGCTTCCGCAAACCCGCTGACTCTCTTGCGCCCAGCGTCCGATCCGGAGAGCGAACAGCTCCTACTACGCCCTGCACTTGACGTGCGAAACACGGACACGGATAGCCTGCTGCGCCCACTCTAATAAACAAACAGGAGCCAGACCAAAATTTGGTCTGGCTCCTGTTTAGTTAGATAATCCCGTGATGCAGTGCGTGTGTAGGCGCATGAACCGCCCTTCAGGATGATGGCTTTCACCGACTTCGCGTTACCCAGTAAATCTTAGGAGGGTTGCCACTTATTCAGCGAAAAGTACCAAAAATAGCAAAGTGTTAGCTCTGCACCATAAGCTCATCACAAACACCAGCAGGGTCGCTCTAATAGATATATTCTATCATATCACCCAAAAACGCGCAATAGGTTGTCGATACTATTCCCATTAAATTTGTGTAAAGAGGACTAAGGTTCTGGTTGAGCGAACAAGGAGAAAAAGGTGACAAAATAGAGAGAAACAACAGAGAGAAGGGAAGCCGATGGTCGGATTCGAACCGACGGCCTGCTCTTTACGAAAGAGCTGCTCTACCCCTGAGCCACATCGGCAAAACACTTGAGGGCGAAATCTTAACCTATTATGGCATGAGGAAAAGAGATTGGCAAGGAAAATTTACCAAACAGAGGGTGAATCTCGTATTTTTGTTTGACAGAGTGAGGTCTGCTTGGTATAATAAAGGGTCAATAAAGACCTATTGTAGCCTTTCGGGAACGATAATTCCTGAGAGCAGAATCCTCTGCCTCAGACTGTAGGAATAGCGGAGAAGAGAGCGATAAACAAAGATTTTCGTGTCAATGAACTTATCCTGAGAGCCTATCGGGAGCAACGTATACGCGAAGTGCGCCTGATTGATGAAGAGGGGCAACCTCTCGGCATCATCGGTGTGCGTGAGGCTTTGGAAGCGGCTAAAGAGAAAGGTTTAGACCTTATCGAAGTCGCCCCAAGTGCCCAGCCCCCCGTCTGCCGTATCATGGATTACGGCAAGTATAAGTACGAGATAGGCAAAAAAGAGCGTGACCAGCACAAGAAGCAGAAGCAACAAGAGCTCAAAGAAGTTAAAATGAGTCCGCGAACGCAAGAGCATGATTTTCAAGTGCGAAAGCGTCGTGCGATAGAGTTTCTTCAAGAGGGAGACAAGGTTAAATTCTCCATGCTATTTAAGGCAAGGGAGATAACCCACCCTGAAA
>JAPLCR010000622.1:4834-9149 GCA_026392135.1 Armatimonadota bacterium | reverse complement strand
ATAAGTTTTGTTACGTAAGTACTCCCAAACCCGTCCAATAGAGCGTTGGGCAGGATCAGTGCGCTCGGAAACGAGAACAGGAATGTTGTAGGGCTTCATCGCGAGGAGTGTTATGACGTTTAAGCGTGACAGAAACGAGATAACAACATCTGGCTTTGTGTCGAGAATAGCTTTTCGGAGGATACGCACGCGTCTATAAGTCGCCAACAAGCCCACTATAGGGTTTGATGAAGAGCGTTCAATATCGAGGCAACAGTGGGTTATGGCAGGGTGAAGCGTATAGTTAGGTGTCGCACTCCCATCGTCCATAGTAAGTAGGTTCACCGTCTCGCCCCGTTCTGCCCAAGCATTAAGAAGGACGCTCATCACACGCGCCGCGCCGCCGCCGTGAAGCCCCTCTCCATAAAAAGTAACTTCAAGGGAGCAGATAGATGGAAACCGAAGAAAACCGATACGCAAGGCATCATTTAATAGACTGGTGGGATCAGAAACGGCTCTCACAGGCGCGTGTAATGGTTGTAGGGGCAGGCGCAATAGGGAATGAGGTCATTAAAAACCTCGCCCTGCTAGGGGTTGGCAACCTCTGGGTAGTGGATTTTGATACTGTAGACGTGACCAATTTGACCCGAAGCGTTCTCTTCCGTGAAAGTGACATCGGCAGGAGCAAAGCGGAGGTCGCAGTCGAACGTGCTCGTGACATCAACCCCCAGCTCTCAGCGACGGCTCTCTCTTGTGATCTTGAGTATGAGATAGGTGCAGGGGTCTATCGCTCGATGGATGTGGTTATAGGTTGTCTGGATAGTCTGCAAGCGCGTCTTGCCTTGAATCGCACCTGTTATCAGGTGGGCACCCCTTGGATAAACGGCGGGATTGAGGTAACGGTAGCAGAGGTCTCTCTCTTCCAAGCAGGCAAGGGAGCCTGTTTTGAGTGTTCGATGTCGCCCTCTATGTGGGAGCAACACCATGAGAGGTTCTCGTGTGGAGGTCTACGTGCTGACGTTGAGGAGGCAAAGCAACCCACCACTGCGGTAGTCGCCTCCATTGTTGCGGGCTACATGGTCAACGAGGCAGTGGCACTGCTTCACGCCGACTCAGAGAACTCCAAAACGGGTTTGGAGTTTGGTCAGAAGATGATACTGCTTCTCAAGCCCTATCGCTTTGACATTTACGGACTGCCTACCGACCCCAACTGCCTTGCCCACGACCATTGGGAGTCAGTCGAAACACTCCCCCTCTCACCCAGTGTTCTCACTACAGCACAACTTCTCGAACAGATTGGTGAGCCGATCGGAACGCTTGAACTGGGCTTCGACCTTCTTACCGTCATGCGGTGTGTGGAGTGCGGTGTGGAGGAGCAGGTTTTTCAACCTTTGGAGAAGACAGGTGTGGAGGAGAGTGAGTGTCCGCACTGCCGTAAGCGTTCGCGCTATCCGGAAACGGTGACATGGATTGATAGTGAATCTGAGTGGGCGCAAACTCTTTTGTCACAATTCGGTGTTCCAGACTATCAGATAGTCTGTGTGAAGGGCAAGAACGGCACACGCTATATTCAGTTGACAGGAGTCTTCTCTTGAGCGAGGGTGAAAAGGGTTTTGTGTGCAAATTCCCGAATATAGGGAGATATATTCCCAAATGAATGGAGGAGAGAATAAAAATGGTTAAAGGCAGACTGGTGGTCTCAATCGTATCTTGTATTCTTACTTTATTGGCAGTGGCGCGACCTCAACCTCTTAGGGCACAGGAGGACGTGGTTTGGCCCAATGCTGAGAGTAAGGCAAACTCGGATGACTGGATTCGCCTACATCATAATCAGATTCGGCAGATGCGCCCCAAAGTTTTAGTTCTAAACTTTGTGAACGGTCTCTCTGCTGACGAAGCACAGAAGAAGGCAGAGCGCATTATCGCCGCTATACGAGAAGGAACGCGCTATCATGCCAACCAGAATCCAGATGCCAAGCCCTTTCTGGACTACAAAATCTATAAAGTCGTCTCCATTACCGATCCTGCTCCCCTCTCTGAAAGCCAACGCATGGATGGCAACAGCTCACTCTATCCGCGTGTGAAAGACTGGAAACCGGGTCAACCCAATTTTCAGTATTCTGCACTCTTTTCAGAGGCTTTTGCAGGCTATTACAAAGAGAAAGACCCCAATGACCCCGCTCGCATGATGTCGCTGGATGAGCTGGTGACGCGAGGGAAGGTGCATGAGGTTTGGATTTTGGCGCAACAGAGTACGTTTGGCTCCCCTCTGCCAATGGTGGAGTTGAAGCAGGCGTATGACGCGACTTTGCGAAAAATCAAAGACAAGTCGGTACAAGCCGGTGTCGGTCCCTTGAACGATGTTCCCTTTATAGGGCGTAGCCTGCGTATAGCCTACATCAACAACGAGCGCGGACCGGGGTGTGCAATGGAGACACTTGGGGTATCTCTCGAAGCTTTAGCGGAATCGAAGGCTATCCCCTACTTTACGCGCTATTTTAACGAGTACGCAGGTTTTGACCTCAAGACACGCTATAATATGCCCTTCGAGTCGTTCCTCAAAAAGCCTGATAACATCACTCTAGAGTTCACAGAGCCAAGTACCCTCCAGTATTCGGTTAAAGGCGAGCTTCACCAGGTCAAAAGGTACTACGCAGTGGGCGGGAGCGCAAGGTTCACACCAAACAGCCTTCGCCCCTTTGATATTAATAGCCCCGATCCCGTAATGTCGAGCATTGAAAACTACCGAATGAAAAACGGAAACAACGGCGCGGACAAAATTGAGCGATGGACCTCCATGCGCTTGACGAAGTATCAGGCACTCGCAAACGACTGTGTGGGTCCTTGGATAGTTTACTGGTGGCAAAATATGCCTGGGCTGGACAACAAAGCCCTTGACGAAGCAGACCGTCCGATGAAAAACTGGTGGCCCTTTCTGTTCTATTAAGAGGTGCTATGCAGAAACACGGTTTGCCTCATAGCCAGATACAACTCTATGCGCTAGGTTGAAACCTTCCAGTAGTGTGTACCTACTCTCTCCCAAGACAAGGGAGAGAGTAGGTACACAGCTCCAAAATTAGCCCGCATACCATTTTTGGGAAGGGTTGTCTGAGAGGCGTTTGCCTCTTCTTACAGGCAATAGAGAGGCTTCAGTATCTTCACGCTCTTCACTACGCGCTCTGGCAAACCACTACCCATTTTGGAGACTTTTGCTTTCGGAATTGGGATACCAAAGATTGCGTGTTGCCCCTTCACGCGCCGCAACCGTTCTGCAAAGGCGGTCAGTACCTCTGGTGTGAGCGTGGAGCCTCTCAACGGTTCGCTATCTACATCATGAATGTCATATGCCAAAATCTCCGGGTGTTTGGCGAACAACTCTGAAAGCGTTGCTGCGTTCGCCATAATGTGATTAGCGAAAGCCTCCTTCTCATCTGCATAGTCCTCCACAAAGACCAGAACACGCACGCACTCCTCACGGATAGTGGCACGAACGTGGACGAAGGGCTTGTAGGCACGTTTCTCTCTTGCAAAGGCGACCCACGTCTCAACAGGCGGGTTGACGGTACGCCTCAGATGCTGGGCAACGTGGGGGTAGAGTGTCTCCCCAAGTGTTTTGGAGAGCGGTACCACCAACGCTTCTCCTAACGTCACGAGTTTTGGTTTGACGCACTGGCGCAACGCCCCCATGCGCTCGGCAAAGCCCTCCATCTCAAAAATCTCAAAATCCTCCGCGTGAAATCCCTCAAAACTCATGCTCTAACTCCTCTCTCCATGTAACTTTCGTACAGGGTATACTATTGATTGATACCTACCTATATTTACGCAAGGCTCAGTCATGGCAATCTCGCCTCCACAAAATACGAACTTAAAAACGATAACCGTGCTAGATGTGCCGATACACCAGATAGATATGGCGACGGCTATCGTACAGATAGACGGCTTTATCCAGAGCGGTAAGCCCCACCACATTGTGACGGCAGATGCCTCTATGCTCGTCATCGCACACGAAGACGCAGAACTCAAGCGCATAGTGCAGTCGGCAGACCTCGTTACGCCCGATGGCGCGGGGTTGATATGGGCTTCCAAACGCCTCAAACAGCCTCTTTCTGAGCGCGTTTCAGGTGTGGCACTGGTCGAAAAACTCTGCTCTCTCTCTCCTGAAAAGGGGTATCGCCTCTTCTTTTTTGGAGCCGCCCCCCAAGTCGCAGAGCAGGCAGCAGAGCGAATGAACAGCAAATATCCGGGGGCACTGGTCGTTGGTGCAAGAGACGGCTTTTTTCAGCCGCAAGACATTCCTGCCATTATTGAACAGATAAAGTCCGCCCGCCCAGACGTT
>JAPLCR010000622.1:0-4808 GCA_026392135.1 Armatimonadota bacterium | reverse complement strand
AGTCCGCCCGCCCAGACGTTCTGTGTATCGCGTTAGGCATTCCCAAACAGGAGAAATTTATCGCGCAGTACAAGGTAGCACTCGGCGTTCCCGTTTTGATAGGGGTAGGCGGAACCTTCGACGTTCTCTCTGGTAATCTAAAGCGTGCCCCTGTTTGGATGCAACGCTTGAGTCTTGAGTGGCTTTGGAGACTTCTTCAGAACCCTTCCAAAATTAACAAGGTGAAACTACTACCGCGCTTTGTACAACTCGTGCGGAAACACCACAAATATCCCAATTCTTAAACATCTTACCCCATCTTGCAGGGTTTACCTTATTAAAAGGTGAACCCTGTTTTTACAAACGGTTCGCAACGAAAATAGCACAGCAGTACAGACGCAGAGGTCTTCGCAAAGGACTCTCCGCGCATACAAGGAGACAACTATGTGGTGGCTCAATCGCAAAGAAGACATTGAACGATGGACACAAAAAAATCCCTACGATAGATTTCCCGACGGTCGTCCTCGCGTTCCAGACGACATTCTAGAGCGTATGAAAGAGGTCTCCGTAGAGGAGGCGTGGGGCGTGCTTAAAGGGCATGGCTACAACTTCCAGTACGAAGGAAACTGGCTGAATGTACATCCCGGCAAGGTTCTGGTGGGACGCGCCGTCACCGCTTCGTTTGTCCATACGCGCCCCGATTTGCACGAACTGGTGGAGGAGTGGGGCAAAGAGCAGGGTAGCGTGGGGCTACACAACGCCTTCATTATCGATACGCTCGTGGAGAACGATGTTATCGTAATAGACCTCTTCGGCAAAATCAAGGAAGGGACTTTCGCAGGGGACAACCTCGGAACCGCTATCGCCAATAAAACGAAGACGGGTATGATTATAGATGGCGGCGTGCGTGACCTTGTGCGCCTCAGCGAAATCCCGGACTGTAGCATTTTCGTGCGTGGAGTAGACGCTTCTGGTATCGCCAATGTAACCATGAACAGCCTCAACGCGCCTATCCGAATTGGTAACGCCACAGTTCTGCCCGGCGACATCGTACTAGGCTCTATATCGGGGATAGTTTTCATCCCCCCGCACCTCGCCCTCGAAGTGGTGGAGCAGTCGGAAAAGATTCGCAAGCAGGACGAGTGGGGGCAGATGCGTATTCGCGAAAGCAGATACACCTCCGGTCAGGTGGACGGCTTCTGGACGGACGAGATGCGAACCGACTTCGCGGAGTGGTATGAGGTCAACAAGTAGAGGAGCGAACCATGTCGAAAGTTCTGGCATTAGACACCATTTTAGAGCGTCAGCTCTCTGACCGTGCTATAGATATAGCCTCCGTGCCTTGGGTTCCGCAGGGGGAGCGGGTCTGGTTCAAGCCTCTGCGCTTTGACCTGACGAATGGAAACTGGGTCAACCTACTGAAGGTGAAGGGAGGCGGGCGCGTAAACCGTCACCGTCATGCTGGCGGCTATATTATGGGCTACTGTGTTGCAGGCAGCTGGCACTACCAAGAGCGCGACTGGGTGGCGGTTCCTGGAACGTTCGTTTATGAGCCGCCGGGAGACGTGCATACGCTAGTCGTGGAGGCGGACTGCGAGGAGATGCAGACCCTTTTCATTCTGAGCGGCGTGATTCAGTATCTGGATGACGATGACAACATCATCTACCAAGATGACGTTTTCACGAAGTTGGAGCGCTATCTGAACTACTGCAAGGAGAACGGGCTGGAGCCGTTGGATTTGTGTTATTGATGCTCGTGGGAGGTGAAATGCTAGAAAGACAGGAAGAGTAAGTATGCAGGTTTCACAAGCATCGGTTCGGTTTTCGGAGCGCTTGGCGCAGGTGCGCCTTGTAGTGATGGATGTGGATGGCGTTATGACCGATGGAACCATTACCTACGATGACACCAACAACGAACTCAAGCGGTTTCACGTCATGGATGGAGTAGGGATAACCCTACTCCGCCTGTGTGATATTCCCGTTGTATGGATGTCAGGGCGAAAAAGCCACGCCGTTACTAAACGTGCCCATGAGCTGAAGGTTGTGCGTCTCTACGAAGGGGCACGAGATAAGCGGGTCGCGCTAGCTGAGGTGTGCCGTGACTACGGTATGACGCATGAAGAGCTGGTATTTGTCGCGGATGACCTCAACGACCTGCTCGCTTATCAAAAGGTAGGGGTCAGCTTTGCTGTTGCGAATGCCGCGCCTGAACTGAAAGCAGTAGCGGATGCGGTAACCGAACGCTTTGGCGGCAGCGGCGCAGTACGCGAAGTGTGTGAGGCAATTCTGGACGCGAAAGGATTACGTCAAAAGGCAGTAGAGAAGTATCTTGCCATGCTCATTGAGGAGCAAGAGAGCGTGGGACAGTAGCAGGAGCATAGACGAAAACAGGCATAATACCTCCTGTACTCCTCTCCACAACCCTAAGGATATCACGAAGATTTTCAATAAGCTTACCGATAATGTAAGGTTAGAAGAGAGGCTTTGGTCAGGAGGGCTGAACCTTCGTTGCCCTTGACAGAGCGGTATTAGACCTAATGCAGACACTCAAGACAAACCTACGAAGCACCTTTTTGCGCTCCCTACCGCTACTTCTGGTGGGGGGTGGACTTCTCTGTTTGAGTGTGCTTCCCGCGTTGGCGCAAAGCGGGGGCAGTAATGTTGTGCTTCCCAAAGTCACTTTTGGAGTAGATACCGCGAAAAGCCCGCAGGATGTCTCTGTAACGTTGCAGATACTCCTGCTGATGACCTTCCTGAGTCTCGCGCCATCTCTCCTAATTATGATGACAGCGTTTCCGCGCCTGCTCATCGTCTTCTCGATACTAAGAAACGCACTCGGGCTGCCCAGCATACCCCCTAATCAGGTGTTGGTCGGGCTTTCTCTGTTTCTCACGTTCTTCATTATGCGCCCCGTTTTTACGGATATTTACGATAATGCCTACACTCCTTACACCACAAAAAAGATAACCCTTCCTCAAGCGATAGACAAGGCGGAGAAGCCGCTACGCGACTTTATGATTCGGCAGACCTACAAGAGCGACCTGATTTTCTTTATCAATCTCTCCAAAGCCCCGAAGCCGAATACGCCCGACGACGTACCTATGACGACGGCTATACCCGCGTTCATTACGAGCGAACTTAAAACGGCGTTTATCATCGGTTTCTATATCTACCTACCGTTCCTGATCATTGATATGATTGTCGCCTCTACACTGATGAGTATGGGTATGATGATGCTTCCTCCAACGGTGGTGTCGCTCCCCGCGAAAATACTGCTCTTCATTCTGGCGAATGGCTGGACCCTACTCATCGAATCGATGGTGCGGGGCTTCCGCTAATGAGGAAAAACAGATGATGACTCAAGAGGCAATTCTCGAAATTGCACGAAACACTCTAATGGTAACTCTCAAACTCTCTATGCCCATACTTCTCGTAGGAATGATAGTGGGAGTACTTATCAGCATTTTGCAGGCGATTACACAGATACAAGAGGTGACGCTCACCTTTGTACCAAAGCTTCTCGCTATTATGGCAACGCTTCTGCTTATCTTGCCGTGGATGCTCTCTACACTGATAGCCTTCTTCAATCAGTCGTTTTTACAGATACCAAATATCACGCGCTAACCGCTTCTGCCTCTCTTCGCGCCCATGCTAAACTATACGACTATCGGAGTACACGCCTTCTACACGTTTCTGCTGGTCTTTTCACGGACAAGCGGACTGATAGCCGTCGCGCCTGTTTTGGGTAGCCGCTCCATTCCCCACCCCCTCAAGGCGGGCTTAGCACTCGTTCTCTCATTGGCAATAATGCCCTTACAGGAAGCCCACACCGCCAACGCTCCCACGCACCTACTAGTGCTTACAACGCAGATAGCGGGCGAAGCGATACTTGGAATTGTGATGGGGTACATCGCCCGTCTCTTCTTCTCAGCGGTAGAGATAGCGGGCACGCTTGTAGACACGCAGATGGGCTTTGGCTTTCTTCAGCTCGCGAACCCTTTCGCCGAACAGCCCAACTCCATTTTGAGCGTTTTTCAGTATCAACTCGCCACGACGCTCTACCTGTTGATGAATGGGCATCTACTGCTCATTGGGGCTATGGTAGAGAGTTTTACGCTTATCACACCCGGTACGTTCGCGCCGACTGCCGCCTTTGGGGGTGGGTTTGCAACTATTCTACAAGGAGTAATGCTCCTCTGCATTCGGGTCGCGCTACCTGCAATTGGGGTTCTTATACTCATGGAGATTGCTTTTGGAATCATGGCGCGGCTAGTTCCCACCTTGAACGTTTTTTTTGTGGGTGCGCCCGCCAAAATAATTGTAGGGCTAACAACGGTGAGCCTGCTGTTACCTGCGTTCGCAATGATGGTGGGGCAGGTGATGACGGAATCGATGCAGGGTATCCATCAGCTCCTTTCGGCTGGAAAATAGTTGTCAAAATTCCACCAGGTCACGAAACGGGGTAGACTCTGTTTCGTATACTATACAGATCTACATTATGGCTTCCCAATAACTATTAACGCCCCGTAGCAGGGCAAAAGGAGATTTTGAAAATGAATCGTCGTACACTACTGGTAGGCTTTGGAGGGCTTCTCGCTCTTTCTGCGCTACCCGCTCTCGCACAAGACAAAACTTATACGCTTCAACCCAAGTACACTACGGGAGAGATGACAAAATATAAGTTCAGCATCAATACCTTCGCCAAAAAATCGGGGTTTCGTAACAAAAAGTAGGGCTTATGGAGTACCGTTAAAGTGACAAAACTACAACGGAGGAACTCCTCAGCCCATGCCCGATATTCTACCCCTTTTACTGAGTTTGCAAACGGT
>JAPLCR010000633.1 GCA_026392135.1 Armatimonadota bacterium | reverse complement strand
GGTCAATCTCGCGCTGAAACCACACAAAAACGTAAACCTTATCGGCTCACTGGGGTACAACCCTGATGGAAACGACCTCTTCTCCATGCGTAGCCTAGAGGCACGAAAAATGGGTATTGAGACTAATATCGGGTTTCTGACCTTTAAGGGGTTATTGGGAACGGAGGATGAGTACACCACAAAGCACCTCTCCAACACCACCGACCTCTCTATTGTCATGCGCCTGACGAAATGGGATTTGATTAACGCTGGAATACAGGACAAACGAGCATTGGATGGTGGATTGAGTGCAAGTAGAACCTACCTCCTATCCTACTCCCGAAACCTTAACTCGTTGTGGCGCATGACACTCAAAAGCTCCGCCACCTACTATGAACAAAACGGATCCCCCCTCATAGACAAAACAGAGTACCGTGCTGAAGCCCAACTAGGCATTCGGTTTTAGCACGCCTACAGTGCCGTTTCTTCAAAATTACCCCCAAATCACCTATATTTGCCGTTGTAGATAGCGTAAAATCGAAGTACACTAAAGAGGACTTCCTTCTCCACTATGGATGAAAGACTGGTAATATCTTCACGGATGAACGCCCCCGCACTAAAAATCCAGTTACTCGGAGCCTTTGAGGTATGGGTAAACGGTGTCCCCATTCCACGCCTACGCACACGCAAAGGTCAGAGCCTTCTCACTCATCTCATCCTCAAACATCCTGCGCCCGTCCAAAGAGACTGGCTGGCAGCTGTACTCTGGTCGGACAGTCTTGAAGAGCAAGGGCGGCTCAGTCTTCGCCAAAGTCTTAACGACCTCCGCAAAGCTCTCGGCGAAGAGGGTGAGCGTATTCTTGCGCCCACTTCCCGTACCCTCAGTCTCGATTTGGATGAGGCGCAGGTGGATGTCATACAGTTCATGCAGCGTCTATTTGCAGCACCACATCGCACGCCTAGCGATCTGTTAAGCGGAATATCCCTGTACACGGGTCACCTACTGGGAGGCACGGCAGAGGAGTCCTTACAGAAGCCGATGGAGGAGCTAAAACAGCTCCTTCTCTCCGCCATTGATGAGGTCACTCCTCACCTTCTACAGACAGAGCAGCTAGATACCCTCCTCCCCATTCTGAGAAAAGGGATACTATACGACCCCCTCAAAGAGAGCTTTGTGCGTAACCTCATGCTCACTCTCGCAAAACAGGACGACTTTGCAGAGGTCATTCAGGTCTACAGAGACCTCAGAATACACCTAGAGCAGAGCCTACGTGTCTCTCCATCACCAGAGACAACAGCCCTCTATCAGAGACTGAAAGAGAGTAGCCAGCAGAGGCGAACAGAGGCGGCAACCTCCTATGCCGCTACACCCTCTACTGCGGCACCGCAGGAGACACCTGCCCGCACCACCCAGACACTATCCCGTCCTCTCATTCAACTCGTAGGCAGAGAAGCGGAGTTGGCGGAGCTGAGGAGACTGATACTGTCGCATCCCTTAGTAACGGTGTTGGGGATGGGAGGAATAGGCAAGACACGATTGGCGCATCAGGCGGTATATAGCTTGCAGAGTGAAGAGGGAGAGCGATTCGGAGGAGGCATCTGGCAGGTAAATCTAGCCTCTCTCTCCGCGCCTGACCTCATACCTGTGACACTCCTCTCTGCGATGGGGAGGAAGTTGTCTCCGAACCGAAGCATAGAAGAGGAGCTATTGAGTGCCTTGAAGGACAAGTCGGTACTCATGCTTCTAGACAACTGCGAACACCTGATCTCCCCTCTCGCAGAGTGGGTGACATGGCTACTAGAGAGCTGCCCAGAACTGCACATACTAACCACAAGCAGAGAAAACTTTGGAATTACAGGGGAGATGACTTGTCCGCTTGCACCGCTTACACTTCCAAAACTCACGGACGATTTCACAACTGTCGCACACTCCCCTGCTGTAGCGTTGTGGTTAGAGCGTGCTCGGCAGCACTGTCCTGGTTTCGAGTTGAATACGGAGAACATTGAGTTAGTCTCCTCGATATGTCGGCATCTGGACGGGATCCCATTAGCGATAGAGTTAGCGGCGGCGCGTCTGAAGCTACTAGACCTGCCTCAGATAGAGGAGCGTATGAGTGACCGTTTCCGCCTCCTGGTGGGCGGGAGCCGTACCTCATTGCCTCACCACAAGACGCTTCGTGCGGCGATAGATGGGAGCTACGACCTTCTCAGTGAGGAGGAGCGTGTCCTGTTTCGGCGTATGTCGGTATTTCGGGGCGGAGCTACTCTTGATGCGTTGGAGGCTGTCTGCGGAGTGGAGGATGTGCTGTCTCCCCTCTCTCGCCTGATTGACCGCTCGTTAGTCTTGGCAGACGAAGAGGTGAACGATGAGCGGCGTTACCGAATGTTGGAAACACTGAGGGAGTATGCCCTTGAACACTTAGAAGAGGCAAACGAGAGGCAAGAGTTCACTGATGGACACTTCCTTTGGTGCTTAAAACTTGTACAGACAGGTCAACCTAAACTTCAAAGCTCTGAGGCGAGCCACTGGCTGGCTCGATTTGAGGCAGAACATGGCAACCTACGGTTCGCGATACAGAACGCGCCCTCAAATAACCAGAAGTATCGAATGATTGAAGGGCTGGTTCGTTTTTGGCACTTTCGGGGCTACCTTTACGAGGGACAACGTTGGGTAGAACAGGCTCTTGAAAACCAGAACGGTATTGAAGATAATCTCCTCTCCGCAGTTCTGAACGGTGCTGGACTGCTCTGTATGCTGAACACAGACTATTCAAAAGCGATGCGCTATTTTGAAAGGTGTGTAG
>JAPLCR010000668.1:15037-17723 GCA_026392135.1 Armatimonadota bacterium | reverse complement strand
TGATAGAAGAGTCTGTTTCCACACGTTTTCCAAAGAACCCGTGAACAGAAATATGAGTCAATATCGTCTAAAAGACAGATGTAAGGAAGGAAGGTACTCTTTTTATTATGTTTCGCAGCATTCCTACACGAGCTATTGTTACTGCTATTCTACTTATGGCTCTTACGCAACCGAGACTACCCGCTGACCTGCCTAACCTGCCCACTGATCAAAAGCCTCTCCTACCGCATTTTGCCCACAACGCGCTCACATTCGAGCGCAACGTTGGACAAACTGATAAATCCGTTCAATTTCTCTCAAGAGGCAGTGGCTACACCCTTTTTATCAAACCGAATGAGGCAGTATTCTTCCTGAAAAAGAGTGCCGCGCCTGTTGTAGATAAGCGTAGCCCGTTCCAACCGCACCTGCAGTCCATCAAAACAACGCCAACAAGTGGCACCAATGTGCAGATGCAGTTGATAGGCGCGAACTCAAAAGCACACGCTCTACCTACTGAACCTCTTCTATCCACATCAAACTATCTTATTGGAAATGACCGAACTAAATGGCACACGAATGTACCAAACTATGTAAAAGTAGGTTTCTCAAATGTCTATAGCGGGGTGGATGTAGTCTATTATGGAAACCAAGGGCGATTGGAGTACGACTTTATTATAAACCCCACCGCAAAGCCCTCTGCAATAAAACTTCGCTTCGCCGGTGTAAAATCGGTAAAAGCCCTCTCCAATGGGAACCTCCTTCTAGCGATAGGCAACGGTTCGCTACAATGGCACGCCCCTATTGCCTATCAAAACATAAATGGGAAGCGACACTACGTTAAAGCGGATTATCAACTACAGAGCAAAAACGAGTTCAGCTTTCGCATTGGCAATTATGACAATTCCAAGCCGCTCGTCATCGACCCTAAACTCCTCTACTCGACCTATATCGGTGGAAGCAACGAGGATGTGGCTAATGGTATCGCAGTGGATAAGGCGGGAAGCACCTATATCACAGGCACGACCTACTCCGTCGATTTTCCAACAACCGTAGGAAGTTTCCAAACCACAGCCGGAAATGGAAGCAACGTTTTTGTTACGAAGTTTAGCCCAGACGGAAAATCGCTCATCTACTCTACTTTTATTGGAGGGGACAACAATGAGAGCGGTAGTGCAATCGTACTAGATAGCACCGGGAACGCCTATATCACGGGGCAGACCTACTCCTCAAACTTTCCTACAACACCAAATGCCTTTCAGTCAACCCCTCAAGGTCGCGCAGATGCTTTCCTCACACAGCTCAGCCCAAATGGACAAAGCCTCGCCTACTCTACCTACATCGGAGGGTCTCTAGACGACAACGCAACCTGTATTGCACTAGATAGCCTGAACCAGGTCTATCTCGGAGGGTGGGCGAACTCTCCTAACTTCCCAACTACAACAGGAGCCTTACGCGGGGGAAACAGCGGCGGAGCATACGATGGCTTCGTCGTAAAGTTCGCTCTACTTGGTACGCCACCCCTGTACAGCGGATATCTTGGCGGTACAGGTTACGACCAAGTAAATGGAGTTGCCGTTGATACCGAAGGAAATGCCTACGTAACGGGAACCACAACCTCAATCGATTTCCCCGTTACCCCAAAGGCACTCCGCACTATATCATCCGGCTACCCTTCCGCCTTCGTATCCAAAATCAATAACGATGGCACCTCCCTTCTGTACTCCACGTTTCTGAACGCTAAGAACTGGGTTCTAGGCTACGGCATTGCGGTAGACAGTAGCGGGAGCGCGTATATCACAGGAGCCACTGCCGCAACGGACTATCTTGTTTCAGCGGCGGCTTTTCAAAAAACAGTCGGAGGGCGATTTGATGCTTTTGTGACGAAATTAAGCCCGAATGGAAGGAGTCTTGTCTACAGTACGTTTCTTGGCGGTGCGAAGGATGATTTGGGTGTGGCTATTGTTTTAGATAACAGCGGCAGTGCATTTGTGACAGGACAGACCTACTCTAGCGACTTCCCTACCACCCCTGCCTCCTTCCAGACGAGTGGTGCAGGAGGGGTAGATGGCTTTATCGCCCAGCTAAGCAGTAGCGGGCAGTCGCTTCTCTACTCCACCTATTTAGGAGGGAAGGGAGACGACGTAGCACGCGGTATTGCACTAGAGAGCGGTGGGAAATCCTATATCGCGGGGTATACAACCTCCACAGATTTCCCAGCCACAGCAGACTCCTACCAACCCACTAACCCCTCTTTTGCAGGAACTGCCTTCGTGGTAGGGTTACCGGGTATAAAGGACACTACCACAAGTGCTTCTTCCACCACAGGCGCGATTGGCGAAACTCTAATACTGAAAGCGGTTCTCACGCAGGACAGAGATGGTAGCTCCCTCACAAACAAAAACCTTACTTCTAGTGTCGATGGAGTCAATATCGGTGTAGTGAACACCGATGACACAGGGACTGCCAGCTTGCTCTACCCTCTTGATGAAGCGGTTGGGGTAGGTAGTCACACCCTCACTGTGGCGTTTGCAGGAGACAGTAGTTTCAATAGCTCATTGGCAACAACAAGCATCACGGTGAACAAGTCTGTTACAACACTTACCGCAAACGATAGTTCGGGGCGAGTCGGGGATATACTGCAGCTAACCACAACCCTCACGCGCAATACCGACAACCATCCAGTAGTAAATAGAACTGTCGTTTTTGT
>JAPLCR010000668.1:0-14947 GCA_026392135.1 Armatimonadota bacterium | reverse complement strand
ATAGGGAGAGCGGCTACAGATACAAACGGCACTGCCACACTTACTTACTCCATCACGGAAGCAACAGGGGTCGGCTCTCATACACTTTTACTCTCCTTTCTGGGAGATACCAGCTATCTAAAATCAAAACAGACCACCAACCTTACCGTCAGGAAAACCGACACCACTCTGACCGCAAAAGATACCGCAGGAAGCATAGGTACGACGCTCAACCTGACGGCGGTACTGACACGCAATAACGACAATGCAGGGCTACTCGGTAAAACCGTAAACTTCACCATTGATAGCAAGTCCGTGGGAGCAGGTGTTACGGATGCTACAGGCACGGCTACTCTTGCGTACGCCATCACGAAGGGGCTAGGAGGGGGTAGCCATACCCTTAATGCCCAGTTCGCAGGAGATGCTAGCTACAACAGTTCAGCTGCCTCCTCAAACTTTACCGTCCACATAGATACCTCTATTGTTGTGGGCAACTTTAACGGAAAGTATGGGAGAAGTGTCACTTTAGCAGCATCTTTGAAGCAGATTCCCAGCCTGTCTGGGCTTTTGAATCAGCCTTTAACCTTCAAGGTTGATGAGGTAGTGATAGGTGAAGCCATGACGAACTCCTCCGGAAAAGCCGTTCTTGTCTATTTTGTGGAAGATAACCTCACACAGGGCACCCATGCTTTAACCATAGAATATGCCGGAACTAACCTATACACCCCCTCTAAAGGCTCTGCCACACTCACCATTCAATCTGCTATTACCCGTACAACTGCAACCGCAACATCAGGAGGTTACGGCAAAGCTCTCAACTTCACGGGGATGCTACAACGCATTACGGATAACAAAGTCCTAGCGAACCAGATACTAAATTACCTCGTAGACGGCAAAGCAGTAGGGCAAGCCACCACCAACTCTACAGGGACTGCAACGGCGGCGTACAAAGTGCCTGAGAGCCTTACATTAGGGTCACACACGCTCACTATTCGATTTGCGGGAACCACCCAGTACGACAATTCGTCCGCAAGTGCAACTTTCACAGTTAGCAAATCGGAGACCTTCTTAACGATTGGAAAGGTCGCGGGGTTTTATGGCAAATCTATCGCCTTCACGGCTACTTTGAAACGGAAAACCGATAACGGAGGGCTTCCTAATCAGCCTCTTACCTTCAAGATAGATGGTGTATCTGTCGGACAAGCCCAAACAAACACGATTGGGAAAGCTCTTTTCAAGTACTTTATTGACGAATCTCTGCCTCCCGGATCGCACGCATTGAGCGTAGAGTTCGCAGGTACAGCCCTCTACAACCCCTCTACAAGCACAAGCACCTTAACGGTAAAGCGGACGGGCACGACGCTTAACGCCTCCTTTATCTCGGCTAAGCAGGGGGCGGTTGTCAGTCTTACAGCAAGGCTCAGAAGAATCACAGACAGCAGAGGAGTTAGCGGTAGAACGATAACCTTCTCAATCGACGGAAGCGCGGTTGGAACGGCTATCACAGATGGAGAGGGAGTAGCAGTACTCGGCTACACAATACCCACTACCGCTGCAAAAGGAGTTCACCCCCTAGATTGCACCTTTTCAGGGGATGCCAACTACGCGGGCAGCGCAAGTTCAGGGGTTACGCTGACCGTCAAGTAGACCGTATAGCGTCTTTACTAAAGCACCTTTACTAAAGCATCTATACAAAAACCAGAGTGCCCCTCATTATGAACAACGAGGGGCACTCTACCTGATTCAAGGCTACTGTACAACGCGTCTTATTTGACCGTAAGGGTCGCGTTAGAAGGCAGACTTGCAAGATAGAAGCTGTCACCGTCGAAGGATGCTATGATAGGATGCGCTCCCTTCGTTGCGTCGGCAGGGATACCGTAGGCTAGCACGGCTACCCCATTGGCATCCGTTGTCGCTACCCCCAAAACAGCACCATCTAACGAGAAGGTTACTTGCCTATTCGCGAGCAACATACCGTCGCTGTTTCTCTTGAGCTTCGCTATCAGGTTGACCGTTGCGCCGACCTTCGCAGACGCATTGCTTAACTTGAGAGCGGTGGTGGACTGGTTGACCGTAAGGTTTGCAGAACCCGCGGAGGAGTTGTGATTGGAATCTCCTGCAAACGATGCCCCCCATGTATGCGATCCTACAGCCATAGGCTCATCTATCTTGTAGCTCATGGTCGCTTTACCGCTCGCGTCTGCTGTAGAGGTTCCAAGTACGTTACCATCTACCGAGAAAGTAAGTAGCCTACCTCCAAGCTTCCCGCCATCACTGTTCCGCTTCAGGATTGCGGTTAGCGTGCGAGTTTGACCAATGACTCCTGTTATGTTGGCGCAAGCAATAGACGTATCTGCCGCGATAATGGTAAGAGAACCAGCACCTGTCGATTTGTTGTACTGTGGAGTGCCCTTATAGGACACGGTGATAGGATAGTTACCGACGTTGAAAATCAACTTGTAGGGCAGGGTTGCCTTTCCTGTTGCATCCGTAACTGCTTTCCCAAGAGTAGTGGATCCCAGTTTGAAGTAGACCGTTTCGCCGACAACGGCAATCTTATCCGCCGTTCTAACGATCTTCGCAACAAGGTTCTTCGTGCTAGAATAAGCCCCTGTCACGTTTGCGATGGTCAGAGTGGTATCCGCTCCCGGATTTTGCACCTCAACCGCTCCGATGTCTATGCGCCCTGCTACTTTGCGGCGCGAGCCGAAGTAGTCCTTCCACATTGGGTCTACCACAAAGTCATCGCCAGCGTTTATCGCAGGTGAGTAGTTTGCGGGGCGATAGTTTCCGTCCAGAAGCGGGTCGGACAAGAGGTCGTGTGAGCCGGGAGCAACGGCTGCACCGTTCCCGAATAGCCCCCCTGGTCCATTTTGCCACATCACATTATAGTCTTCCCCAACACCAATGAAGTTCCCCAGAATCACAGTCACATCCAATGGATTATTGGCGAAGATATTGTTGAAGATTCCCGCACTGGCATAAACATACATGAGTCCGTAGCCGGAGTTGTTGACAAGAGTGTTGTTCGTGAACCCAATAAATCCTGCGCTCATGACAACCGTCCAGCCATGTTCATCTGGTCCGTTCCATCCGGGTATACCTACGTTGTCTGCTATGATGTTGTTATTGATGTCTGTGTAGCTTTTCTCGTTATCCGAGCCACTCTGTATCGCAGAGCCATTAAACGCCGTGTTGTGTACAATGCGGTTCCGCTGAATGACCGTACTATTACCCCAATGGGAAATACCGCCACCACTATTCACAGCGGTATTGTCGGCGATGAAGTTGTTCTGAATGACGGCTTTGCCTCTAAAGGGAGCATAGCCATCCCAACCTGCGACAGAGATGCCGCCCCCGCTTGGGTCCCAACCGCCGGGGAGCGCGGAATTGCCCTGAACGATGTTGCTCTCAATGAGGACATCGGAGTTTTGCGCGTTGATTCCTCCGCCCGTACCGCCATTTATGGAGATGTTGTTCTTGACCAGATTGTTGGCAAGAGAGACGCGAGAGTACCAGCTAAACGCTCCTCCACCTTGACGACCAGAGTTATTGGTGAGGGTGTTGCCATCTACCGTAACCCACGTTGGTTTGAAGCCCGCAACGATGTAGGGATTACCATTCCAATTGACTCCGCCAACCCCCCATTCAATAGCACTATTGAAGACACCAACACCGCCTCCATCACCGGGTCCTACGTTGGAGTCTACTAGATTGTTTTGGATAACTGCGCCATCAGCACTGCCTAGTTGAATGCCACCCGTCCAGCTGCCGCTCATACCGATTACCCGGTTATTCGAGATAGTGGCGGAGGTGTTGAACACCCCAATACCCAGCCCCGTTCCTTGCGTGGTGAAGCCGTCTATAACCTGCGAGGTATCTTGGGGATACAGTTTCCATGCGCCCCATGCGCCAAGCACTGTACCATCACCGGGGTTATTGCGAAGCGTGGTACGGTTAAGAGTAAGGTTTCTCTGTGTAATGTCGAAGTTGTCTGGTTCTGTACCGGCAAAACCTCCATACAGCTTGACACCTGTTCCCACCCATGCGCCGCCCGGCACAGTGTAGTCGCCTTTTGCAACCCAAACTTGGTCGCCTATCTGCGCGTTAGCTAAAACGCTAATAATGTCTCCGCTAGCAGAAGCCCACGAACTACCGTCGCCCACACCACCCAGCACAACGTGAATGATTTTCCCTTGCGGGACGGTTCCTACCACTTGCAGAGCACCATCTACATTCGGTATGTTCTTGCCGCCCCATCCGCGAAGGGCATCTGGAAGCGTAACCGATTTGGTTCCCCATGGGTCGTTTTCCGCGCCCCAAGGGTTCTGATAGTAGCCTACGTCACTCGCACTGGTGTCGTGCGCTCGTTGAAACCACCATCCTCCATTATTAAAAGTGTGCCCCGAATAGCCGGAGAGCCAGTAGGTTCCTTCTGAAAGGTAGAGCGGGGTTGGGAAGTCGAAAACGAGATCCTGCCGCTGCGTGTTCGCGGTGTAGCGCGTACTGACGACCTGTTGCCCCGTGTAGATAGTTCCGTCCATTGCAGTCATGTCCGGCTTGTGTCCTAGCAAGAGGAGGGCGGTGGGGTCGGCGGGAAGGTTGAGCGACGCGCCAATGCCGTAGAGCGTTATTTGACTAACCAGCCAGCCGCCTTTTGGCACCGTCAGTTTGTTGAACATAAAGGTGGAGAGAGCCTGATTGTCTGGAAAATAGGACGATGAGATTCCAACCCTGTATTTTGGACCTACCGGGTGGTCAACAAGCGTGTCTGCCGACCCTTTCGGTGCGAGTGTGACAAGCGTAAGGAGCGTAAGTGCCACAGTAAACAGAGACCTCACAAATCGAGACATAAGTAATTCCTCCCTAAATAGTAGAAGGGTTTAGGTACAGCAACCTATGCCTAAACCGCTCTGTTAAAATCAAAGTCTACCCCTCTATTTGGAAATTTCACAATCGTTGAGGGTAGGTTATGACAATAATAACACGGAGAGCGTTAACCAAGCGTTAGTTTGGCGTTAGTAAAGCGTTATTTTTGAACTATTTTAGGCAATAACGCACTTGTTTTCACTTTTCGCCTGATTTACAGACCTTTCTCCTTGTAGCGCACAGCACCGATGCTCCCCTACATAAATGTGACTAGCCGGAGGTGTGGTATAATGCAGAAGGTAAGAAAACATCATTTGTGTCAAGGCTATCGCTCTATATTTCCATAGCAGAAGCACAGTACGACAGGTCATACGTCATGCCAAGAAACCAAGATCCTCCTCCAGAAAACGGCACTTCCCCTACCGAACTTGAAAAGATGCAGGAACGCTCTAAGGGAGCCGCAGGGTTGCTAATGGTCAGTATCCTCCTCAGCCGCCTATTGGGGTTTGTGCGTGACCGTATTATAGCGCACCAGTTCGGGCAGGGGTTCGATACCGATGTCTATAACGCTGCCTTCTCTATCCCCGACCTTTTCTTTTTCCTCATCGCAGGAGGAGCCATTTCGAGTGCCTTCATACCTGTCTTTACCGACTACTTTTCGCAAAATAAAGAGCGCGAGGCTTGGCGTATTTTCTCGGTAATTCTGGTAAGCATGACTATCTTGATGACACTGCTCACCATTCTAGGCTTTATTTTTACTCCCCAACTCGTCGCATTGATGAACCCCGGCTATATTCCCAATATGCCGCATAGTTTTGGTGCCTCTTTGGGTTGGATTGTAGAACATACGCTACATGGACCTCTCCCCGTCTCCCAAAAAGCCGCTCAGACTATCGTGCTTTCCCGTATTTTACTTCCCGCTCAAATATGCTTTATGATAGGAAGCGTGGTGATAGGCACACACAATGCGCGGGGCTACTTTCTGGGGCAGGCGTGGGGACCCATTATCTATAACTTTGGAATTATATTCGGCGGCTTAGTACTTTCACGTTATATGGGAATTGCGGGGCTTTGCTGGGGTGGGTTACTTGGCGCGATAGCGGGGAATGTGGTGTTGCAGCTGTTTCTTCTGCTTAAATACGAGGGTAGATTTTTTCCACAAGCCGTTCTCAAGCACCGTAAGCACGCGGGGGTAAAGCAGGTAGTAAGACTCATGCTTCCGGTGGTATTTGGGCTGTCACTTCCCTATGTGAGTACCATTATTGGACGAGGTTTTGCATCAGACATGGGCAATGGTCCCCAATCTGCCTACATGAATGCAAACCGGCTCATGCAACTTCCGCTGGGTATCTTCGCGCAGTCTATCGCAATGTCGATTTTCCCCCTGATGTCGGCGTTGGCGGCACAGGGCAAAACTGCCGAGCTTCAGCAGACGGTATGTAAGGGAGTGCGGCAGATTCTCTTTTTGACAGTCCCCTCCTCTGCTTTGATGATTGTACTTGCGCTACCTTTTGTGCAGTTGCTGCTACAGTCGGGCAAGTTCACAGCGGAAGATAGCCAACAGACGGCGCAAGTTCTCATCTGGTTCTGTGTTGGGATATTTGCGTGGTCAGCGCACTCAGTTCTGACTCGCGGGTTCTACGCGCTTCAGGAGACATGGAAGCCAGTGGCAGTCGGGACTTTTGTCACCATTCTCTTTATCCCTCTCAATATCTGGCTCAAGCCGCGCATGGGGGTCTCAGGGCTCGCATTAGCAACCTCTATCGCGGCAACTGTCCACATGACCAGTATGCTCGTGCTACTACGCCAACGGCTGAAAGGACTGGACGACATTGTTTTGGTTGCATCCTGCCTAAAAATCCTCCTAGCTACCTCTGTTACAACACTCTTCTGCAAAATCACGCTGGAGATAATGAATACGTTGCTCACCTACCTACCTATTCACAGTGTTTTCTTGCAAAAACTTCTGGTTTTAGGGGTGTGCGGGTTCGTCAGCGCAGTTACCTATACCTTGTTTGCTCTCAAATTTCGGATGGAAGAGTTTAAGCCGTACAGGGCGAGGATACGAAAACTGGTGAATAGGTTCGCGTAAGGAGTATTTCTTTTTAGACCGCCGGGAACTTTCCGATAACAAAAGGCGATATAAGAGGCACGATGAGAAGCAATTTACTGCACAATCGAAAATGGGTCGCATGGCTCCTGTGCATGGCATTTGTCATTATGGCACTACCCTCTGGAGGTGCTTGGCAGTGCTTGGACGGGCATCCCTGTCCGGATGACTGCGCTATGCAGAAGGCGGGAGAGAGTTCAAAGGGTTCTGTCTCCGCGCTTGAGTGCTGTCTACCTCAGAGAATCAAGGTTGCCAGTAAGGCGCACTGCACCCTCTGCTCCTCAGCCCGTCCGGAAGACTCCCAGATAAAAGAGCGTTGTACCTCTCCCGTCTGTGTGCTTCGTGTCAGGGCAACACCTGATATGAGCGCACCCGCGCACGTCTACTTCGCTTTTGACTTTGATACGAACGCTATACTGCTTCCTACTCCGGCACCGGCTCTCGTTTTTGAAGAGACCACTGCCCCTTCCTTCCCTTCGCCTCGCGCTCCCCCAGTTCGCCTGATTATTCGCCTTTCTCCGCCTCGCGCTCCCCCGGTTCTCCTCTGATAATGTCTGCATAACGCAGATATATCCACTTTTATTTACCACGCCCTCCTTCTCTCGCTTACCCTCTTTTGAAGCGTACTCTTGCGCCTATAAAGAGCAGAGAATCACGGCACTTATCAAAGGAGAACCTTCTCATGAAACGCATTCTCATATTTGCGGCTACTCTTGCCGCCCTTCTCAACCTATTTGCTCTGCTACCTGTACAGGCGCAACAAGGGCAAACAGTACTCTCTGCACAAGGAAACCCCTACCTCATTGACTTCTTCGCTCGACAGAATAAGCGTAGTGATATAAGAATCAACGTGACCCATAAGGGGCTGAACGCCGCATTTTCCGAGTGGCTCTTAGCTGAGCATCCCAACGCCTACCGCGCCGCTGTAAAGCAGTTAGCCTCTCGCACGTCACCCCCAATCACAAAAGAGGTGGTACCTTCAGGGCGGGTTAGCGGCTCCTGTTGTATTATGGCTTCCGGATGCTGCTCGCTGTGTCCGGCGTGCTGTAAGCAGAAAAACTGCGCTAAGAGTTGTTGCAACCTCTCAGCGTGCGCCCTGCGCCCCAACTAAAACCAGAAGCCCTCACCCCCGTCCCCTCTCCCAATTCTGGGCGAGGAGTGACTAGGGCGGAAGACGACTCCGTTGGGCGATAGTCTCCCTTTCCCTAGAGGTTTTGGAAGATTTTAACTAGAGAGAGTCCCTAAGTAAAGCCATAAGCGTTCGCTCTCTCCTCTGCTTCTACACGAAGTAGAGGAGAGAGACGAAAAGGAGAACTGCATTATGAAACGCACTATTCTTGTTATGTTGGCTCTTGTGCTTGCGGCTGGTACTGTGGGCGCAGAGCCTGTCAAAGAGAACTCCCCTGCTCCGGCGTTCACGGTGAGGACGCTCAAAGGAAAGACTGTTCGTCTCTCCGACTTGAAGGGCAAAGTCGTTCTGCTCGATTTTGGTGCAGTGGAGTGCCCGCCCTGCCGCCTGGAAATGCCGATACTGGAGGGCTGGCACAAAAAGTATAAGGGCAGAGGTCTCGTTCTCCTCTGCCTTCTGGAGATGAACCCTAAAGCACGTGAAGCACGCAAAATGGTCAAAGAGCGCGGCTTGACTTTCCCCGTCGCTATAGATACAAAAGGAAAGATAGGAACACGGTATGGTCTTGTAGCGCACCCAACCACTTTTCTGATTGACCGAAGCGGTAAGGTTATCAAAGCCGAGACGGGCTATCTTAAAGGCGATGAGAAGGCGATGGAGGCAGCACTCCTCCCGCTGCTTGCGTCGGAAGCGAAAGGAGCCGTGAAGTGAGATCCCTGCTTATAGGGCTAGCGATGACGTTCAGCCTTGTGTGTACGCTCGTGCAGCCCTCTTCTGCTCATGAGCCGCTTTGGGGCGAAAGTCCACAGACTTTCGGCTTTGGGGTCTGGCATCCTGAGATTCGCTTCGGGTTTCAAAAGGAGTTCTTGCTTCTTCGCGGAGCTACTCGCCTCAACAACCCCGAAGCATTACGGCGAATGCGCTTTGATAGTGTGTTAGGAATTCAATACGCACCTACGACGAGCCTGAACGTTCGTATCGAAATCCCATACTCAATCGTTCAGTCTTCTGACCGCATTGGAGGAGTACCGCGAACCTCCCGTACTAGTGGACTAGGTGACATTATGCTTTCGGCAAAGAGCCGCTTTGCACAGCGTTTTGGGGAGGACTGGAAAGAGCATCAAGCCTATACAGTAGGGATTCAACTTCCCACAGGTCAGCATAACGGGCATGAGGCGAACGGGGCTCTTCTTGAGCCTTCTGAGCAGCCGGGCAGCGGTAAATGGGGCTATAGCCTGGGCTATGCGTATGCCTATGAGCGGCTGAAAGACACACTCTGGGTGAGCGCAATGTTCATGGGCGATTTGGGTGGGGCGGGCAGTAAAGGGGAGATGTTCACGCTAGACGCAAACTACGGCTACTGGTTCAAGCGAGCGCATAAACCGCAAGACCTTGGTATTATTCTTGCCGCCGGTACTCACTACGAATGGATGGGTAAAGACCGGCTTACTATGGGAGCTGCCCCCGACACCGGTTACTCACTCTCCGCTTTACAGGTCTCGCTTATCGCCACTAAAGGCACGTTTCAATTTCGAGCAGGTGCGCTTTTACCGCTCTATCAACACACAAACGGTACGCAGCTTCGTCCTAATGTTCAGATGCGGGTAGGGATAGAGGTGCTTTTATGACAGAAAGGAATACCATGCAAACCGTCCGCTTTGTGTCCCTGGCAGGATTTCTGCTTATGGTCGCGCTCTCTCTCCGCGCTGATGTGAAAAACGCTTGGGTGGGGGTGAACGGAGCGACTTGACCCACCTGAGCCTATAGCCTCAATAAGGGGCTAAAACGCCTGGATGGCGTTTTGAAAACACAGCTTATTACCGACAAGCCTGTACATCTCGATATTACTCTCAAGCCCGGTGTGTGGATAGACCCCGCGAAGTTCATCAAACAGATTGCCGATGCCGGGTATGCGGCACGCAAAGAGGATATTCGCCTCACAATTATTGGCAAGGTAATAAAGGAGGGGGATAAACTCCTCTTCATGGTGGAGGACATAAAGCCTGACACACTCAAGTTCCTGATAAAGCAAGGCATCAGTAAGAACGAGAAGGAGGTAAAGGCGTGGGCGGAGGCTTTTGAGAAAGTCGGAGCTAAGGTCGGCGAAACTATCGAACTCGAAGCCTTCTGGAATCCTGCCGAAACAAAAAGAGACAAGGAAGCACTCCCTACGCTGTCGGTCATTCGATTCAGCACAGTGAAACATGAGGAGGAGGCAAAGAAATAACACTCTAAGCTATTTTCAACACACCCCCCCCTCTCCTATACTTATCCTAAGCTCCGTTTTGGGCTTCCTCCGACTGCTCCTATCGTAGTGAGTACGTCTGCCTTTTTGACAGTGAGGGTAGCGGAGGCACTGGAGGGGTTGTAGAGAGCATCTCCAGCGAAAGAGGCAGTGAAGGTAGACTCCCACGATGTAGCCTGTGGAGTTTGGCACGAGGAGGTAGGCTTTTCCGTTGAGGGTGAGCTTACCATAGAGGAGCGTAATGTTTGAGGCGATGGGTAGAGTGTCCTCAACCTTAACATTCCCAATCGCGAGGCTATGATACCAGCCTGCCGCAATTTGAGCCGCTCCTCATGCAAGGTAATCAAGACATTCAGGGAACATCTAGGGATGCCTATCTGCACCGAATATGGCGGAGAACCGTAGATTCGGGGGACGCACAGTAGGACTATGGGATGTGGTGCGGTACAACTGGAAGTGTTTGAACAGAGGTATAGGCAACAGTAGGCAAAACCCGCTTAACCCACTGCGTGCAAAATGGGGATGTATTTCTCTAGGCACAGATAAGTGCTACTCCCCAAGGAGTAATCTTCTTAACTCCTGCGGTGTATTAACGAGCGCGGCAGGGTTCTCCGCAAGCAGTCTCTCCGGAGTCGCGGCTCCCCAAGTAACACCAACAGAGCGCACGCCTCCCCCATTCCCTGCCTGTATATCGTGCGTGGTATCGCCGATATAGACGGCGTTCGCGATCTGCTCTACCGATAAGCCAAAGTGCGACACAGCGAGACGCATCCCCTCCGAGTCGGGTTTAGGCTTCGTTACATGGTCTGCGGAGACAATAAAATCCACGTAGGGCGCAATGCCCAAGCGCGGAAGTGTGTTCTCTAGCTCTGGAATGTTCTTCGAGGTGATAAGTGCCGTAGGGTAACCCCTTCGCTTGCCGTCTATCAATACCTGAATAACCTCCGTCAATATCGTCTCCCGATGCCGGTTCTCCTCGTAATAGTGAATGAAGCCGTCCATTACCACCTGCGGGTCTAGCCCGAACTCCTCCGGCTCTCCGAAGATACGTATCTGCGCTTTGAGGGGCGTGCCAATAATGGCTCTACGCTCATCGCGGCTGAGGTTGCGGTTGAAGTAGGTCTCATAAGTCCAGCCGAGCGCGTCTACAATCAGCGTAGTCGTATCTATAAGCGTCCCATCTACATCCCAAAGGAGGCAGGAGGGCGGCGGAGAAAGGGGGTATATCGTCAGCATTAAACGGCTAGAACCTCCGCTATCTTGTTAAGCTCCGCATCGCGCCGCAACTTTTCGCGAAGGGTGTTCAGTACAAGATATTCGCCCGTACTAGGGTCTTGGTAGTACCAGTGCTCCCACCCATTGCAGGAGGGTTTGCCCAAACACTGTGCAGCAACCTTATGAATAGAGCCTCGAAAATCGTTACAGGTGAGTGTGGCATCGTCCTGCACCCGTGCAAAATGCTCTGTGCGCCCTAATCGCAGCACGGCTCCCGGAAGGAGTAGCCCCTGCTCCAGCAGAACCCCAAAAGCTATTTTTAGTTTTGGGGTATCCAGCGGCGGAGGGATCATCTCATCAGGAACAAGCGGTATCTCCACATCACGAAGACGCGACTCTGCAATACCTACGTAGTGCGCCTCACGCTCTATCCCGATATAGTTTCGGCGCAAGCGTTTCGCCAGTGCCCCTGTTGTTCCCGTACCAAAGAAGGGGTCTAGCACGACATCCCCAACGTTCGAGCAAGCACGTATAATACGATAGAGTAGTGCCTCTGGTTTTTGAGTAGCGTGTGCTTTTTCACCATTATGTTTCAGACGTTCACCGCCTGTACAGAGCGGAATATGCCAGTCACTCCGCATCTGGAGGTCGTCGTTGCCTGCCTTCAGTGCCTTGTAGTTAAATGTGTAGCGGCTCTGCTTCTCCGATTTTTTCACCCAAAGCATTGTCTCATGTGCGTTACAGAAGCGGGTACCGCGAAAATTTGGCATGGGGTTGGACTTGACCCACACCACATCGTTCAGCACCCAGTAGCCGAGGTTTTGTAGGATTGCCCCCACACGGTAGATATTATGATAGGAGCCGATAACCCAGAGAGTTCCGTCATCCTTCAGCACATCTCGGCAGGCGGAGAGCCATTCGTAGGTAAACTGGTCGTATTCGCTATAACTACCAAACTTATCCCAGTCGTCGTCTACAGCATCAACATGAGTCAAATTGGGTCGCCAAAGGTCGCCTTTGAGTTGAAGGTTATAGGGTGGGTCTGCAAAGATAAGGTCGACGGAGTTTTTCGGGAGCGATTTCAGTATCTCCCTGCAATCTCCATGCAGTACCTGATTGAGGGGTAACTGCGCCTCTGTTTTCGGGTTGGTTTTGCGTGGTATTGGTGGCATATTCCAGTCCATCTATGTGGTTTTTTGCCCCTTCCAAGAAGGTGGGCTAGCGGTATGCTATTTAGGCTTATTATGGCGTAAATCCTGCCTTCCCTGCAAATAATTTCGTTTTTTATTATCAACGATTGAGTCAGAGTGAGTCTGTGTGATTCCTATTGAGTCTTATTGATTCTGTTTGATTCCTATGAATAACTCCCTCAAGTTAAAAAACTTCATCAGAGCCAGTGCATACACGGGAATTTTTTGCAACATTGGCAGTAATATGGCTCCAGCCTCTACTGTGTACAACGATGAGAATTTGTAAGAGTTCAGCATTTGACCCACGCGGAGGCAGGTCTGTTGGGTAAGTAACTCTTCTGCCCTCGTCTCTATGTATGCGTGGTGTATGAGACGGTCTGTAAGCCGATGAATCCCTGGTGCAAATACGGTAGCCCGAAGTTCAGCATGGCATTCGGTTGCGTGGTCTGTTGGCTGGTGACACACCCTGCTATTCTGTGGGCAGTGATCCCGATGAGAAGATTGCTCTCTTTCCACAACCGAAACCGTCTCTCCCCTCGCCTAAAAGGAGAACCCGACGGCATCTCAACCCAAGACGACAAAAGCCTTGCCGGAACTCAATCCTTACGCTGCGGGGATTGACGTTGGCGCGACCAAGATGTATGTCGCCGTTCCCCAAGATAGCGACGCACAACCCGTGCGAAGTTACCTGACCTTCACTCAAGACCTAGAGGAGTTGGCAAGTTGGCTTCACTCCTGTGGGGTCAAGACCGTCGCCATGGAAAGCACCGGGGTCTACTGGATCCCTCTGTTCCAGATACTGGAGGCGCGCGGCTTCACTGTCTGTTTGGTGAACGCGAGAGATTGGCGCAACGCTCCCGGACGCAAGACCGATGTCTGCGACTGTCAATGGCTCCAGTATCTGCACGCCTGTGGTCTCTTGCGCGCCTCCTTTCGTCCCAAGCAAGAGGTTTGCGCGGCGCGTTCGCTCTTGCGACATCGCGAAGGTCTCATTACGGCGGCGGGTTCCAATGTGCAACTGATGCAGAAAGCGTTGACCCAGATGAACCTGCAAATTCATCACGTGATTTCCGATATCACAGGCAAGACAGGTCTCGCCATTCTCGACGCAATCCTTGCTGGCGAACGGAATACAGAGGTCTTGTCCTTGCTTCGCGACCCGCGCATTAAGACCAGCGCGGAGGTTATCGCGAAATCTCTGGTAGGGCATTCTCGTCCGGAGCATCTTTTCACACTCAAACAGGCTCTGTGTTCTTACCGCCACTACCAGACGCTCCTAGAGGAGTGCGACCAAGAGATTGAACGTGTGTTGTCGCAGTTCGACGCGGCTTCTCCGCCGGATGCGCCCTCGGAGCCTCCCTCTACGAAGCCGAAAGCGGAACGCGGGAACACGCTACGATTTCAAGAGACCTCGGTTCGAGACGAGATGTTTCGTCTTCTTGGCAGTGATTTAACTTTGGTTCCTGGGTTTGGCACGCAGACCCTCGCTATTTTGTTTTCGGAAGTAGGTCGGGATATGAGTGCCTTTCCGAGCGACAAGCGCTTTTGCAGTTGGCTGGGTCTGTGTCCGGGCAACCGTATAAGCGGGGACAAGGTATTGAGTTCCAAGACCCGTCATGTGCCAAGTCGTGCGGCTCACGCGTTTCGTATGGCGGCTCAAAGTCTCTGGCACAGTCGTTCCGCATTAGGAGACTATTATCGTCGTCTGTGCGCCCGTTTAGGGCGTCCTGCGGGCATAACGGCAACGGCGCACAAGTTAGCGCGGATATTCTACCATCTTCTGAGGACGAAACAGTCCTACAACGAGAGCGTTTTCGCGCAAGAACAAGAGCGAGCAAACCAAAGTCGTGAGCGGAGACTGGCAAAGGAAGCCACTCTACTAGGCTTACGATTAGTGCCCGCAAGAGCAGAGTAGTGGTACGTTGTCTACCAAAAAGCAAGAGTTACTGAGAAGGGTTATGGGAGTAAAACCTCGCAACACGCAAAAAATGCACACAAGCCCTGCAATTGGAACAACAGGCACAGGCTTCTAATCTCAAACCACGAAGGCTCCTCTCCTTTGCGAAGGAGAGGCTGGGTGAGGTTAAGTGGAAATCAACGAAAATTCCCACAACCCTGAACTCTTACGAGAATTTGTGCAAAAATAGGTATATTGCCTTTCCGCATTTGTCATCACTCTCGTATTAGAGTAAAGGAATACCGATTTCCGC
>JAPLCR010000424.1:11813-19464 GCA_026392135.1 Armatimonadota bacterium | reverse complement strand
ATCTGTTTGCATAGAACACCTCCCTGTTTTTTGCAGGGTTCTACAAAAACACAAGAACTTCCTCCCCAAAACAGAACCCAGAGGAAGGCGTGTATGCAACCTACATCTCAAGATATGGGACAAGATAAGCCCCTTTGTGAAGGGGTAAGGGTTAGGATGGGGTGGAAGGGGCAGTGCGGAAGCCTTACAGTACAGGTAGAGTGGGCGTAGAGCGTGCAATCGCTCCCAACTTCCAGATATGCTATTTTGAGCCTTTGCCTATCTGCCCCTGAACCCGCCGTACAGTTCCCGCGTTTTTGAGATACCCCGCACCCCGAACTCACGTTAATATAGGCTGAGTCGTGAATTCCCTCTTTACAATTTGCCGACTCGGTGATATAATGTCAGAGCAATGCGGGAGTAGCTCAATGGCAGAGTGCCAGCTTCCCAAGCTGGATGTTGCGAGTTCGAGCCTCGTCTCCCGCTTTTGTCTCTAAGGAGCCGTACCCAAGTGGCTAAGGGAGCGGTCTGCAAAACCGCGATCCACCAGTTCGATTCTGGTCGGCTCCTTCCTTCTACTCCAAACCCGCCGCCAACTCCTCATAAGTGACCCGCGCCGTACCCACTTTACCTACCACAATTCCCGCCGCCCTATTCGCAAGTACCGCCGAAACGCCCCGCTCTGCACCCGTGCCAAGTGCCAATGCCAGCGTACTCACTACCGTATCCCCTGCGCCTGTCACATCAAAAACGTTGCGTGCAACCGTGGGAATATGCACACTCTCACGCCCCTCCTGAAAAAGACTCATGCCCTGCGCCCCCCGCGTCACCAGTAGCGCAGTGTCGGGCAAAATTTTGGCAAGCACTTGAACTGCGGCATACAGGTCAGCATCGCTCAGAATCTCGCGCCCTGCCGCTACCTCCAACTCATGCAGGTTCGGCGTAATCAGAGTCGCCCCCCGATACTTCGCATACTCTGCCCCTTTCGGGTCTACAATCACAGGCTTACCTGCCCGCTTCGCTCTCAAAATAATTGCCTGAGCAAAATCGTGCGTTATCACACCCTTACTATAGTCAGAAACCACACAGGCTCCTGCACTCTCAAGCGTCTCATCTACCCACGCAAGAAGACTCTCTGCCTGCGCGGAGGGCAGAGGAGAACGCGCTTCGCTATCCACCCTCACCATCTGCTGGCTATGTGCAATAACACGAGTCTTTGTGGTAGTAGGGCGTTCCGTATCAAGAGTGAGTCCCGTAGCACATACCCCACACTCTTCAAGGACGCGCCGAAGCTGTTGCCCCGAACTATCGTCGCCTATCAGCCCCCCTAAGTAAGCAGTCCCCCCAAGGCTAACCACATTCGCCGCAACATTCCCCGCACCACCCGGCGCATAGGTACGGCGTTTCGCCTCTACAATAGGAACAGGGGCTTCCGGTGAGATGCGGCGCACCTCCCCCCAAATAAACTCATCTAACATAATATCGCCGACAACCATCACAGAAACCTGTGTTAGCCTCGACAGAAGGTTCGTAAAGTTCATATCTTCTCTATCAATCCAAAAACTCCGTGCCAGAAATAGAGCGTAGCAGCTGCTCCGGCTCCTCATTCATATTCTGAGCGGGGCGTAAAAGATGTTCAGGAAAAGCGTTCGAGTAGTCTGCGCGAAGCAGGTTCGTCTGTGGCTCAATAGTAGCGATAGCGTGCCGGATATTAGAGATTAAGCCGATACCCCGCACATTCTCAAGGCGGTGAAGCAGAGTGAGCGAGCGCGAGTCACCAATCTCCGCGAGCGCATTTGTCAAAGCAACTGCGATTTCGCGCCAACCCGTTGGTTGATACGTAACGCAAGATTCCAACGCCTCCATCATTGCAGGAACGGCGGTTCTATCGTGCATCGCTCCCAGCACTTGAGCCGCTTCAAGCACCTGTGTCCAGTCGTTACTGTAGAGTTGTGGACGCAGGCGGCGTGCTAATTCTGACTCAAGGCGTTTCGCGCGACGCAGTCCTAGTCTCTCCCTCCAAAGACCGAACGAGCTAGGGATGGGCAAAAACTTCTGCTCCTCTAGTCGTTGCCGTTTACAGTCTATCAGCGGTGTACCTGTGAGATACGAGACGACAAAGCCGCACACCAGAGAGACCAAACCTAAGCTAATAAAAAAGAGTCCTAATCCGTCCATAGTGGAGCCTCATATCCGTATTGGCTCCCCTTTACTGCAAGGGAGTCGCAAAATACAGTGCAAAACAGACCAAAACACTCCGCGCCGTTGTGACGAGGGGCATTCGCGCAAACCTAACACTTAGTAGCCACACTCACTCACCGTTTTCCTACGCACCGCAACACTTTTTGTATTTCTTACCGCTCCCGCAAGGGCAGGGGTCATTACGCCCTACACTCTTCTCAGAGACGAAAGGAGTACGTACCTCCTCCAGTGTTTGCACCTCTTCCACGCTAGCATCAGGTACAGTGAGGACAGCCTCTTCAGAGAGGGTGATAGGCATCTCAAAAAATGACTGCACCTCTGCACGCGAGAGAAGCGAATCGTCTACCCGCTCCTGTAGATACGCCTCTTCAATAAGAGGGTACGCATCTTCCGCACCCAAATCCATCAGAGCAGTAATAAGATAGACCGCCACTTCGGGATGCTCTTCTAAAGGGAGAGCGGCTGACAAAAGGGCGATGCACTGCTCCTGTAGTTCAGGATAGGTCTCCACCATGAGTTTAAGGCTTTCAGCAACCCCCGCACGGATATTGGGGTCACTCTCTGCATCTCGCAGGTGCGCCTCAAGCAAGGGCAGGGCAGGCTCTCCAAGACTCCCAAAGAAGTAACCCACCTCCTCCGCCAAAGCATCATCCTCCGCACAAAAAAGAGGCAAGAGCCTCTCTGCCCTAGGAAGAACAGCTTCACCCATCTGTGTCAATACACAAAGAGCGTGTAAGGGTGTACTCAAACGGGCTTCTGTTACAAAGGGGTCTTTATCAGGTGGAAATGTGTCAAAATCCACATACTCGTACCACTTCCCGTCAGACGCTATTTCAATAAGCGTGTCTATCTCCTTTATGCTGTCTCCTGCAAGGAGTTTTGTCGCTATAGTTTCGTAAGCATCTGGAAACTCACCCTCCCCCAATACGGTCAACTGAGCGTAGGGTTCCGGCAGATTATGTTGCGGAAGATTCGGTATGCGCTTTATAGGCTGCTTTGTTTGCGCGGGTGTGCGTTTTTGTTGTGGCTTGGGCATGATGACGTATCCTAGTTCTCATTTGCCTCTAGTTGTGTGTATACTTCAGAGGTCTCTGTCTCTTTTTTCTGTAACTCTCTTTTAGTCTATCCGATTTTACCGCCTATCTCCTCATCTCTGCCCTTCTTAGTGCTAGAAAAGGCGATATTAAGACACAAAAAGGCGATAATAAGAGAGGGATAAACGGATAAAACACTGCTGAACCCCTTCTGTAAAGTACAGACGCTGTTTTGAAAGGACTACCAGATGACCTTGCAACGGAGAATAGGACGATTAGCCGCTACGCTCCTACTGATAATCGGAGGAGGCGTGAAACAGAGTGCTTCGAGAGCAGAAAACGCAAACGACCCAAGGGGTCCCATAGCCTACCCCGGTATGAAGGTCATCGTCACAGACAGAGGAGTCGAGAGCCCCTCCTACCTCTTTGAGAACGGCTGTAAGAAGCCCTCCCCGTGGCAAGCACAGTGGATAGGCGCGAAAGAGGAGACAAAAGGGGTTGCAACCTGTTTCCGTAAAGAGGTCACACTCACAAACACGCCACAACAGGTTCACGCATGGGTAAGTGCCGACATCAAATATCGACTCTATATCAACGGAAAGCTGGTCTCACGAGGTCCTGTGGACATCGGTTTAGACTATGCAGGCGGCTCTACACACCGCTGGTTCTACGACTACCGCGACCTCACTGCCTACTTTCGGAGGGGCAAAAATGTTATCTCCGCAGAGGTGTTTCGAGAGTGGCCCATCGGCTTTACCGTTTCACGGGGGCACTCAGGGCTACTCTTTGAGGCGGACATTACCTTACCCCAGGGCGTGCATCAGAGTATCAAAACAGATGAGACGTGGCGGAATGCTCCTGCCGCCTACCTCCAGAACACGAACACACTGACCTACGACGTAGGGAAAGAGCCTATAGGGTGGCGTTTGCCGAGCTTCGACGACAAGGAGTGGGCGGCAAGCCGCATCGTTCCTAATCAGTGGGAGACGCTCATTCCGAGCGAGATTCCACCACTTGCCGAAGTACGCTATCCCTTAAAACGTATCGAGCGCGTTCAGGGCGGCGTGAAGATAGAGGCGTTGCAGGGCAAACAAAAGCAAAAAATTATAGTAACTGGCGACGGCAGTTTTGCGGTAGTCTTTGACCGTGTTCTCAGTGCCTACCCAGCCCTGCGCGTAAAGGGAGGCAAGGGTGCTCATATCACGCTAAAGACGACGCGTCAGGCGACGATGATACTGGATGAAGGCGAGCAGTTTTTTGAGTTCCCCTTTATGGATGAGATTGTTCCCACTATCACTGTCGAGATTAGCCGGGTCTCCGTGCCATTCGAGATTGAGGAGATTGGCGCAGTCTTCACGGCACAGCCTGTAGCATACCGCGGTTCGTTCTTGTGCAATGATGTGAAGCTCAATCAGATTTGGAACGTTTCGCGCTGGGCAGTGCAGATTTGTCAACAGACGCACCATCTCGATTCGCCCAACCACCAAGAGCCTATTAGCGACCCGGGCGACTACCTGATAGAGGCGATGGTGAACTACCACGCCTTCGCACAACCTTGGCTCGCACGTCAAGACCTACGAAAGTTCAGTTGGCTTTTACAAGACGAGAAGTATCAGAACTTCCACACCAGTTACTCGCTGGGCTGGCTTCAGATGCTGATAGACTACTACGAGTATACAGGCGATAAGGATCTAGTTCGAGAGCTTGCACCGACAGTCTTTGGATTGATGGAGGCTTACGCTTCGTGGGTAGGTAAGAACGGAATCGTCTCCGAAGCCCCCAACTATATGTTCATGGACTGGGTGACGATAGGCGGCTTCGAGTGTCATCATCCGCCTGCCGTTATTGGGCAGGGCTACCTGACAGCGTTCTACTGTCATGGGCTAGAGCAGGCAAGCCGTATTGCGGAGATGGTAGGCGACACGGCGAAATGGAGAGAGTATCTTGTTCGAAGGCAGAAGATAGCGGAAGCCTTTAATCGAGAGTTGTGGGTTTCCGAAAAAGGACTGTACCGAGATGGAAAACCCTTTCAAACCGCTGTAAAGCCGTATCAATGGCTTCCTGCAGATAAGGAGATTGAGACGTTTAGCCCTCATGTCAACCTGCTCGCCGTTCTGTACGATGTTGCTCCCGACTTTAGAAAACAGGAGATTATTAACCGCGTAGTGGCGGAAGCCCCCCTCAATACACAACCTTGGTTTATGCACTGGGTTTTCGCCGCGATTGACCGCGCAGGGCTGTTCGATGCTTACGGCACTTCGCAAATGCGTCGATGGAGTATCGTGCCAGAGACTCAGTCGTTCCGTGAGATGTGGAGTGGGGGTGATTTGAGTCATGGTTGGTGCTCTACACCTCTGGTACAGATGTCTTCACGCATTCTTGGCGTACGCCCCACCTCCCCTGAATTCAAGACCTTTGAAATAGCACCGCGTCTTTGCGATTTGAAATGGGCAAAGGGAGCTATCCCGACTCCGCATGGAGATATTCGGGTATCTTGGAAGCAGAGTGAGAGGCGGTTTGACATGGACGTTACTATACCAAAAGGAACAGAGGCTATGGTTAGCCTACCACTCACCACCTTCCTTGAGGGTGATGTCAGTATGAATGGTAAGCCGTTACTCGATTTCTCTGCCAGCCGTAAGACTGCTTCACCACAGGCTCAACTACCCTCTGGGCACTATACGTTTGTGATTACGGGGATAAGACCTAACTCTCCAGGTCAACCTCACCAATCAGGAAAGGCTACCTCAAAATGAAGAGGCTTCTCGTGTTATCTGTTACTATTGCGTCCGCACTCTTGTTGGGGCTACTGCGCCCTGCTCTGAGTCAGCAGGCAAAAAAAAGCCCCCTCAAGGTGTTCATTCTTGCAGGGCAGTCGAATATGGAGGGGCAGGGAGTCGCAGACCTTGATGGAAAAGACTACAACGACGGCAAAGGAACGCTCAACTACTTTCTAAGAGACCCCGTGAAAGCACCTCGATTCCGTCATCTGAAAGATGCTTCTGGGCAGTGGTCGGCGCGAAAGGATGTGTGGGTACGCTACCAGCCCGAAGAGGGTGCGGTTAAGGCGGGGGCACTATCGCTCGGCTTTACTGTATATGACGGCAAGCACCATTTCGGACCCGAACTACAGTTTGGTCATGTGATGGGAGACCTGCACAAGAATCAGGTACTCCTCATCAAGACGGCATGGGGCGGCAAAAGCCTATATGAGGATTTTCGTCCGCCAAGCTCTGGCGGCAAAACGGGCAAGTACTATACCAAGATGCTCTCTGAAACCCGCAAAGCCCTTGCGAACCTGAAACACGACTTTCCTGCTTACGATGGCGGCGGCTACGAACTTGCGGGGTTTGTATGGTATCAGGGGTGGAACGACGGAGTAGACCCCGTTCACGCCATCCCTGAGTACGAACAGAACCTTGTGAACCTCATTAAAGACGTTCGTAAGGAATTGAACGCGCCCAAGCTACCCTTTGTTATCGGCGAACTGACAGGGCCATCGGTGAAGGCAGAGGGTGGTTGGGCAGACCTGCGAAAAGCCCAGTCCAACGCGGCAAAAAGAGGAGAGTTCGCGGGCTCCGTACAGTTTGTGGAGACACATGACTTTGTACGCAAGCCGGAAGACTCGCCCTGCCCCGGACACGGACACCATGAGTTCGCGAACGCGGAAACCTACTTTCTGGTGGGCGAGGCGCTCGGCGAAGGGATGAAGCGGCTACTACAGCCTAAACCCGTAACACGAAATGCGGAGCCGCCAAAGCCGACAGCGCATACCAACCGTGATATTGAGGGCTGGACGGTTCGGGTAGATAACCGCTTGCTAGAAGCGCCGAACAGAGCGTTTTGCGCTCGCGCATTGCGGTTCCTTGAGGCGAAACTGAGCGACATTAAGGCAGTAGTTCCCCCCGATAAGGTGAGCAGACTTCAAAAGGTGACTATCGTGATGGACTTGACGCACGGAAACCTGACCTCTATGCAGTATCACCCCGGCGCAGACTGGCTTGCAGAGAACGGCTACGCGGTAGACCTTGTGAAGTGCGTCCATATCCCGGTCGCCGCCGACCTACCCACTCCACGCAGTATTAACGAACAGCCTTGGGTCATTCTGCACGAACTCGCGCACGCCTACCACGATCAGGTTCTTACGTTTGAAGACCCGCGAATCATCAAAATATATGAGAACTACAAGAAGAGCGGGCACGGCGACGCTACTCTCCTCTACGATGGAAGGCGTGTAAAGCACTACGCGCTCACCAACCATAAGGAGTTTTTCGCCGAGATGACCGAAGCCTACTTCGGCGTGAACGACTTCTTTCCGTTCACAAGGGCGGAACTGATGACCGCCGAACCGGAGATTTACGCCACGCTCAAAGCGATTTGGAACACGGACAAGCCGTAGAGATTTGTTTTTCGATTGCAGGAGAATCGCAAAAGCA
>JAPLCR010000424.1:0-11793 GCA_026392135.1 Armatimonadota bacterium | reverse complement strand
TTAAAGCGCTATAACGCAACACGAAAAAGGGAGCCGCCGCTATGTCCGATTCGGGACTGCTGATTCTTCATCTATCAGACCTCCATTTTGGCGAGAATAATCGCTTTAATGGGCAAAACCCAGCGGAGTTGGGTGAGACGTTCGCAAAGGGACTACAGGCGGTGAAGCCCGTTGATAGCCCTGTCCAACTTGTTATTGTAAGCGGCGACATTGCAGAGACGGGGCATAAGAAGGAATTTAGAGCAGGCGAAGCGTTTTTAAAGGCATTGGCGCTACACCTTGAAGTCCCCAAAGAGCGGTTTCTTTTTGTTCCAGGCAACCACGATGTCTCGTGGGAATCGGGCAAAATGCTTGATAAACGGATTGAAGAAGAGGAAGAGACTAGCGAGAATTACGACGCGAAACTAACAAAAGCGAAATTAAAAAATTATCGCGAGTTTCTCGAAAACTTCTATGAAAATTCTCCCGCTAACCATCGTCGCCCCCTCATTCACGACTCCTATATACACGAATACCTTGAGTTCAACCTCTCCGTTGCGACGCTCAACTCCTGTGAAAAAGAGTCGCATAAAAAGCAGATTGGCTACGTGAGCCTAGAGCAGAAGCAAGCGGTTATGGACTACTGGATGAAGGAGTACGCCCAGGCTCATCTCAAAATTCTGGTAGTGCATCATAACCCCATCTCGACAACTACGCTGAACCGTCAGGATATGGAGACAAAGCTAAAAAACAATGAGGCAAGCCTTCCTCCCGAAAAGATAGAGCGTTACGTCGCCGACCTTGCGGGTTTTGACACAGATAGCGGCATCCAAAACGTTATCGAAGACACGCGCGCCCACCTCGTTCTGTTCGGGCATCACCACGATATGGGAAAGCCCGCGCCCTTTAGTTGGAGCGATGACCCGATAAATCATGGAGTCTATCTCTCCACCGGAAGCCTCTGCCTCGCGCCAGACTCTTACTGCCAACTCCTGTATTTCAAACCCGAAGGCGACAAACTCTGCCTCGCCATCCATCCGCTACGTTACGATATCAGAGTGCGCCCCGTTGGTCAGGTTCAGCAAGGCGGATTTCGCCTTGATAGACACATAAGCCAGCCCTGCGATAGACTGCTAGAACTACCCTCAAGTTGGAAGTCCATCGCCATAACAGACGACGGCTCTTCGCTTCCCGCCAATATAGAGGGCTTTTTGCAGAAATATCGATATGTGTTTTCAGAGGACTTCGCCGCCTATAAGTATATAGTGCGTCCGGATACCAAAGAGTCGCTATGGTTGGATGATATGTACTACCCCCTCCACTTTGTTCCCGCTGTCTCAACCTATTCTGAAGAGCGTCAGGTCTTTAGCGTAGAGCGACTTCTGGAAAATCTGAAACCTGAAAATTTCATAGAGCGCAAGACAAAAAAACAGGGCGAAACCGTCTCTGGTCCCGCCGCTATCGCCATTGAGGGAGGAGCGGGGACAGGTAAAACTACGTGGGTGCAGTACACATTTAGACAACTGTTTCAAAAAGAGAGTGTACTGCCGCTTCTAGTAACGCTCCGCGAGTTTTTATCGGAAAGCAAGGTCGACAAAAACGCTTCTCTCTTGACTTATCTGCAAACCATTGCGGAGAGGAGGATGGAAGAGCCGTACCCGGAGGCGCTCAAGCAGATACTCACCTCTCACCTCTCGGTACAGCCTGTCCTGCTGGTGGACGGATGGGATGAGTTGGGCGCGTCGCACAACTTTACCGGCAAACTGCGATCCTTCATGCGTGAATTCCCGCGCGTTCTTGTGGTCGTCACCTCTCGCCCTTATGGAGAGGGACGACCCGTCGATGAGATAGAGTGGTATAAGGTAGACCCGCTCAAGCCAGAAGAGATTGAGGAGTTCGCACAGAGATACTTTGGGCGATGTCACCCAGAGCAAGACATAGATAAAAGCGCTCGTTTTCAAAATTTCAAAGACTCCCTGAAAGGCTCTCCTGAAGCGGCGGAACTCGCGAAAACAATGCTCCTTCTCTCCATGATGTTGGGTATTAGCTACAGCGCAGTTCTGCCCGAACAGCGTCATAAACTCTATCGCGTCTGTGTAAAGGAGCTACTGAATCGGCGCAGTTCCGATACACCCTCCCCGCAAAACCCCGCCGAATCCGCGCCTGCATGGAGACCGCCCTCCATAGATGCCTGCCTACGTGTTTTACGTAGAGTCGCCTACGCCATACAGACGGAACACTACGGTAAGGGAGCGCATCAACAGATTTTTGTGACGCGCCCGCAGATGGACGACTACTTGATTAGGAGCATGAAGAACGAGGAGGGCTTCGCAGTGAGCGATAGCGCCTCTTTTATAGACTGGCTGGTGCAGACGGCGGGGCTACTTACAGATAGGACGGATAAGGAGGAGGATTCGCTCGCCTTCTTGCATCTCAGTTTTCAGGAGTTCCTCACCGCAGAACAGATGGAAGTCTCCGCCCGAACGCAAGAATCAATAAAAGAAGAGATGGCGAAATGGGCGAAAGTAGGGGCGTGGAGGGACACCCTCCGCCTCTGGTGCGCCATCGTCAGCGAGGCTTTACCTGATAATCTCTCACCCGCGCTAACCGCTACCACGCCCGCAAACCCCGCACTCGCTGGTATGATATTTGCGGATGGAGCGGGAACATTGGAAAAATTTCAGGAGTGGAATCGGCTATTTACGCCGTCCCTTGCGCGTCCATGGTTGAACAACGAAATCGGAAACTGCCTCAGCACATGGAGGGCGAGCCGACAGAAAGACCGCAAAGAGGCGATAACGGCAGCCTTGAACGAGAGGGCGGCGAGCGCGAACTGGATGGAGTGGCTACGCCTACAACACGCCGCCGAGATAATGGGGCTTCTATTTGACGCTACGCCGCAAGACAAAATAAACTCGGTTCTCTGCCAAAATTTCACGAATGCCCCCCCCCCCCCCGTAAACCCCGACCTGATAGCCGCCGCGGGTAGCGTTCTTAGCGGATTTCACCCCTTCTACCCGCTTGCGCCCGACATCCCTGAGTGGCTTTCGCTGTGGGGCTCTCCCCGCCGCCAGATAGGGCATCGCCTTCAATCCGCCGCACTTTTGGGTGCTACGCAGGACGAATTAGAAAAAATAGCGAAGAGAGAGATTCAGGCGCTAGCGCCGTCGCAGAAAGAGATTGACTTGGCACGCGACTTGGCACGCTACTTGGCACGCGACTTGGCACGCGACTTGGCACGCGACTGGGCACGCTACTTGGCACGCTACTTGGCACGCGACTGGGCACGCTACTTGGCACGCGACTGGGCACGCGACTTGGCACGCGACTGGGCACGCTACTGGGCACGCTACTTGGCACGCGACTATGGCATTACTGAAGACAAAGAGTGGGTGTATGATTTTACTGTAAACGAACTGAGTTCGTTTGGACGAATTGCAGGGCGCGGGATTCTCATAAACACAGAAGAGCCTCCTACGTCAGAATATCGCCTCTTGAAAGAGGCTTCTCGCCTCTCCATAAACCCGCAGGGCGATATGCAGAACGCCTTGCGCCCCCTTGAAGGAGGGTGTAGCGAACTGTGCGTCGCGGTGGCGCATCGTCTCGCCCGTTGTATTTCGCCAGAGGAGGAGGCGTATCTCACGAACCTCGCGCAGTTCCCTGAACGGCAGACCGCGTTGCCGCAACCGTTGCGCTGGGCGTTACAGTTCATGGTTCGCGGGGATGTGATGTTACGGGATGGGCAGGTTCTTACGCTGAATGAGATATGCGATTCACTGGGAGAGGCGCGACTGCCCTACTACACGCCGATGCTCGATGAGTTAGCGGTAGATTGGGAAGAGGAAAAAGTATGAACCGAATGCGACTAAACACCTTAGTGCTTTTAATGACACTCGTTACGCTTGCGTTTATCGGGGCACTGGCTCTCTCTGCGGCTATGCCCGATACCAAGAAAAAACCGCCCTCCTTTCCGCAGAGCCTGTTTGCTCAGGCAAAGCCTGACGACTATCTTACTGATGATATGTGCGCCGATTGTCACAAGTCAGCGCACGCCTCCGCAGGGAACTCGCCCCACGCTCTCTATATGCAGAACCCCAAAAACCCCCTCGATAAGCGCGGCTGTCAGGCTTGCCACGGACCGGGCGGTATTCACGTCAACCATCTCTTGAAAGAGGATAAGCCCTACGAGAACGTGATTAGCTACACTAAGGCGAAACCGGAGGAGATTAACGCCGCCTGCCTACGCTGTCACACCGATACCCTTACGATGGCGCACTGGCAAAAAACGGGTCACGCCCGCGCCAACATCTCCTGTACCGCGTGTCACCAACTGCACTCCTCTGATAGATTGGGTCAAGATCGAGCCAAAGAGCCTACCGCAGAAGATAAAAAAGCGGGGCGCGGAGTCTCTAAGCGCGACGCACGCTCTCCGGTATTTCCTGCTGCCCCTGAACCGAAAGCCCTACTGAAAGCGGACGAACCCACTCTCTGCGGACAGTGCCACAAACGCGAGGTATCTGAGTTCAAAAAGAGCTTTCATCACCCCGTTCCCGAAGGAAAAATGGTCTGTAGCGACTGCCACGACACACACCCCAATCGAGATAACCGGAAACGCTTCCAGACAGGTAAGCAGAACTGTATCACGTGTCATGGAAAAACAGCGGGGCCCTTTGTATTTGAGCACGACCCCGTAAATAACCTTTCGAGTGAGGGGTGCGTTCAGTGCCACCGTCCGCACGGCTCTCACAACCCCAAGATGCTCGTCACCTTTTCACGGGGGCTATGCAATCAGTGTCACTCCGATAAAGCGAATAACCACTATCCGGGCGGGAGTTGCTGGCAGGCAGGTTGCCACTCTTCCGTACACGGCTCAAACCATGAGCAGTTTTTCTTTACGCCCTGAGTGCTTTTTGGATAGGGAGAACAGAACGCAGATGCACGTCTTACTAATGCTAGGGTTGCTAGGTATGTTGGGAGGGGCAGAGGATACGCCCGCTCAGGCACCACCGCCTTCCGCAAAAACGCCCGCAAAGCAGGAAAAAGCCCCTGCTAAAGCCGCAGAGGCAGCACTTCCGCCTACCGTATTTGCCGACTTCGGCTGGGCAGAGTGGGGGCTGCTAGGCTCAGCGCGTAAGTTTCGGCAGTACGCCACCCCACCGTCAGGCTGGTTTCTGCGCGAACTGCGCTACGCCCCTTTTATTAGTAATACCGACGCTTCTGTGGTAATCAAAGGAGCTGGACAGCCAGACTACAGCGCGGAAGGGCGTATCGCCCGTGCGTATGGCGGCACGATATGGGAGGGTTCGCTCGCACGTACTAAGTTCTTTGAACTCACCCCCGAAGAGGTGGATGAGAGCCACAGAGTGGTGAATAAGTTCTCTGTCCGCCAATCCATCACACCCGATTTTGCCGTCTCTATTAAGTATCGAAAAGATGAGGAGCGGCAGTTTTTCGAGTCTGTACGCGATCCTGAAAACCAGAGTATTCGCTATGAAGATGTGACGGCGGCAGGGCGGGTTGGACCTGGCTACTTTAATCTGAATTTGGCGAACTGGCTCTATGAGGATAACCTTCAAGCCTTCCCAAATACAACGGCGCAGAGCATCAATGTAGGGTATCTGTGGGAGGTAAAACCGACGATTAGCCTAGAGACCGCTCTCTCGCGGATGTGGCTACAACAGCCTGATACGCCTAAAAGCAGAGTGGACACCCTTGCCATTAACGGAGATGTCTCCCTCTCTCCTATGACCGACCTTGAGTTGCAGTGGCGTTCGCGCTGGCTAGATATGCCCAATGTTCTAAGTGCATGGACTCGTGAACAGCGTATTGGAAGCGTGAAGTTAGCACATAAATGGAGAGGATGGACAGGGCAAATCGGGCTAAAAGTACAGAAGTCGGAGCGGATTCGCGGCGACCAGAGTGATATTGATGTGCTCTCTTGGCAAACTTGGGAGGGCAAACTGTCTGGACGCTTAAACCGTAACCTGCGGATGACGCTACGCGGCTCCCAACAGACTCTCGCCAATCAGCCTACCATGATAACAAGCGAACCTGCCTCGCTCTATTGGAACCAGCGCGACCTGCTTCAGTGGAAGCTGGATGGCGGCGGTACAGATGCAAACGGGTATCTGACCTACTCGTATCGGCACTGGCGTAACGGCGAGCGGCGCGTAGATTTGTCGACGCATGAGGTAACAATGGGAGGAGACTGGCAAGTATCGCCTACGCTAAACCTCTTCTCTGAGCTATCTTACGACCTATGGTCAGGCTCTACCCCCTCAACAGACGACCCAACTTTCAACCTCTTTTTGCCGAACAGCCGCCTTTTTGTGTTTGGTTTGAACTGGAATGTGAATCCGCGCACTTTCGTCTCATTAAGCTACACCAATACACGAACATTCAACGAAAACCCTTTGGCTCTAACCTCTGGCAACACACATGGAAGCTATATCACCCTTACTGGACGCTATCAGATGCCCCATAAGTGCGAACTGGGCTTGACGCTTGCACCTTGGAGGTACAGCGACAGCGTTACGAGTGAACTCAACTTCAACGCGGCAGTCGTTCTCTTGACGGCTACTGCACGGTTTTAGATGCTTTGTGAGAGAGGGTGATGCTAGACCCTCTTTTTGGAGAGTAGTATGGGAGTCATCGTTTTGGCAGGAGGCAGGAGCGAACGGATGGGGCAAGACAAAGCCCTACTGACACGCGGAGGGCGTACTCTCCTCGAACAGACCCTGCTGACTGTCTCTGAAATATCTAGTGAGATAATCGTGGTGGCAGATAGAGCAGATAGATACCCTCTCGCAATAGGAAGGGGCATCGCGGACAGATTTCCAGGTGCGGGACCGCTTGGGGGAGTCATAACGGGACTAGAGCTGCTAGGAGAGGGCAATCACCTCGTTACAGCGTGCGATATGCCCTCTCTGCAAACCTCCGTTTTGCGCTATCTTCTCTCCTGTGCGAATGAGGAGGCGGACTGTGTCGTTCCGCTCGTTGGCGGTCGCCTTGAACCGCTCTGTGCCGTCTATCAGCAGTCTGCGCTTGTACCCCTTCGCGCCTATTTTGAGGAGGGGGAGCGTGCCCTTCACCGCTCGCTTCGCCGCCTACGATTGCGAACTGTTCCTGAAGAGGAGTTACGCGCCTTTGACCCAGAGCTTCGCTGTTTCCGTAACCTGAACACCCCTGAAGAGGCAGCAGAGTGGATATCTTGAATCTCAAAATCAGGAAAACCGTTTGTAGTCCTCCTCACTCAATCACCTCGTCTTCCGCCTCCTTTTGATAGGCTTTGCGATACAGCCACAGGTTTGGAAGTTGTAAAAGCGCAGAGCCGAACAGTGCCCACTTCAAAGAGCGGTATTTGCCTATGGCTCCTATACCAGGACCACCCGCTACCTGACCAAGCGCGTTGCCTTGGCTGGTGATGGAGAGAACAGTAGCACGCACTTTGGGGTCTACGCTCTGTACCACCCATGCGTCGAAAAGCGGATATATCAAACTCAGTGCCGCCCCACGAACCATTAGTAAGCCTATCGCCATCCAGAAATCTGTTGCCCATGCGAACAGCACCAGCGACAGAATTACCACCGCATTGAACCCCGCTAAAAGGCGAACCGTGTTTTTGAGGTTTCCGTTTGCCGCCTGCACCCGTTTTCCAAAACCCCATACCACAATAAACGAGAAGAGCGAGACTAGCACATTCAACACCCCAAACCATACTACAGGTTGCCAGTGTCCAAAAACGGGGAAAGCCACATTTTTTAGTAGATGCGCCTCCCATAAACGGTCAAAGCCCTCACTCGCTAACCCGACAAACAGGTTTACCCCAACTACAACCTTCAGAATGGGACTCACCTGCACCGCCTTGATTCCATCCCGCAGTGTCTGAGTGAGGTGCTGCCAAGTGTTGCGCTCCTCTTGTGGGGTGGGGCAGAAGCCCTCTTCGGGCATTGCAAACAGCAAAAATAGGGCGAGCAGTAGGTAGAGTGCCCCGCCGAGTACGATAGGAATAGCAAGGGAGATGGTTCCCAGCCCAATACCAATCAGGCTAGCAGGTAGCCCTATGAGGCGGTTTATCTGCCCAGAACGCAAGAAAATGCCATTGACGTTCTCCTCACCCACCTCATCCGCAAGCCATGCCTGTGTCGCCCCGCTCAGAAAGGTGTAGCCTATGCCAACAAGAACCTCTGTGCAGAATATCGCCATTGCAATAGGGAAAGCTCCCTGTATACAGCGGGTGATGCCGAGCAGAAAGATACCGCACAGTATAGATAGGCGGCGGCTAAAGACATCCGCCACCACTCCTGTAGGAATCTCAAAAACAAGAATAGTTCCCTCTAAAATAGTGCCCACCAGCACGAGTTGCAAAGGATCGAGATGCACCTTTTGCACAAAATAGAGGCTCATCACTGCAAACATTATCGAATCAAAAGCAGTGGTTGCACCGCTCATGAAGAGGTAGACCCTCTCCGCTTTACTTTTTTTCAAAACAGACTCCTATACCGGGAATATCCGCAGAGAGTCAGAAGGGCTACTCCGTCCTCCGTGCGAAAACAGCAAAACGTATTCGAAGTAAAATGGTGGTAGTTTTCATGGTGTTAAGACCCTCTTCTGAAAAATCGGGAGGCGGGAAATGCCCCCTACGCTCTTCTTATCGCATAGGGTTGAGCGTAGAGTAAAGGAGATAGGAAAATAGTTGTATACGACGGGTACAATAGCTTAAACCTCTAAACAGGAGTAGCATAACCTTGCAACGCGCCGAAACACAACGCATCACCCTCTCAAACGGGTGGGAGTTCCGCCCAGAAACCTCCCCTGAATGGCAGTCTGTCTCCATCCCCAGCTGCTGGGAGCAGTACGGGTTGCCGCATGACTGGGAAGGGATAGGCTGGTATCGCTACCCCTTGACTATCGAACCCGCCTGGCGTGAACAGTTTCAACGCCTCTGGCTACGCTTTGGGGCAGTCTCTTACGCTTGCGAGGTTTTTGTAAACGGACAGAGAGTCGGGGCGCATTTCGGGGCATGGGATGCTTTCACCTTCGAAATTACAGAGGCTGTCGGCAACGCAAACCAGGCAGAGCTAACCCTCCGCGTTTTGAAGAGCGGAGGCAAAACCTACCCCACAAACCAGACAACCGCCGGCTTTCTCCCTTATGTCTGGGGCTATCTTTTTGGAGGATTGTGGCAGGAGGTTACGCTGGAAGGCACGGGAGCATACCGGCTACCAGACGACTTGCCGCTGGACAGGCTGGACAGCCTAAACCTGCCTGCGGAGTGCGAACTACATACTGTGATTGAGGAGAACGCGACCGCCTTATGGTCTCCGCAAAGCCCTGCCCTCCAAACAGTGCAGATAAGCCTTCATACACCTAACGGAACCAGCGATATGGTGACCGTTCGCACGGGAAAGCGCGTCGTCTCGGTGGAGGGTAGCCAAATTCTCCTAAACGGTCATCCCACCTATCCCCGAATGCCTCTCTCATGGGGCTGGTATCCTGAAACACTTCACTGTAACCCACCCAAAGAGGTGTTCCGCGCTGAGCTAGAGAAGATGCTCTCCCTCGGATATAACGGAATCAAAGCCTGCCTATGGGTTCCGCCCCCCGCTTTCCTTGACCTCTGCGACGAGATGGGGATATTAGTCTGGCTCGAACTTCCTCTCTGGCTTCAACAGATGAGTGCAGAGCAGTGGGAACTCACCTTTGCGGAGTACGAGGCGATTGTGCGGCAAGTACGCCATCACCCCTCTATTGTAATATGGACACTCGGCTGCGAGCTATCCGCCGCCTGCTCCGATGAGGTTTTACAACGCCTCTACCTGCGCGTCAAAGAGTTAACAGGCTCTCCGCTCGTCCGCGACAATAGTGGAGGAGGCGAATGCTATGGCGGACTGCTCAAAGAGTACGCCGACTACTACGACTATCACTTCTACTGCGACCTCCCCTTTTTGCGAAACACTTTTGACTACTTCCTTCCCCATTGGCGAACCGACCTGCCCTGGCTGTTCGGAGAGTTTTGCGATGCAGACTCTTTTCGCGACATTGTCGCCATCAAAGAGGCGCACGACGGAGAGCTTCCTTGGTGGGCAGTAGCAGACGAAACTCGGAACCCGCAGGGCGTGCGCTGGGATATGCACATTTTGGGGCAGTGGGGCTTCATGGAGAAACATAACCTCTTTGAATATAGGGAGGCACTAAAAACAGGGCAACAGAAGCAGACTCTCCTGCACCGAAAAGAAACCGTAGAGAGAGTGCGTGCCTACCCCAATATGTCGGGCTATGTGATAACAGGTTTGTGTGACACACCAATCTCTATAGCGGGAATGCTTGATGATTTCGGCGACTTTCGCTACACGCCCAATGAGTTTCGCCCGTTTAATGCCGATACCATCCTCTTTCTGGGCTGGCATCGGCGACGCAACTGGAATGCAGGGGGTGATCGTCCTTCCTATATAGATACTCACTGCTGGCAGGGCGGTGAAACACTGCTTCCTCGGCTCGGCATATCGCACTATGGTGAAGCCACGCGAATACTCTCCGCAACGTTCAAGCTAACAGACCCAAGCACAGGCGAGGTCATTGCGGAGGTAGGCGTTCCTATCGAACGCGCAGGGCTTATGGGGGGAGCAGTTCAGCAGGTTGGCTTTGGGGAGTTGACGCTGCCCAAAACCGAAAAGATGACCCGATATGAACTCTCGGCAGAGGCGTGGCTGGAAAACGGGGAACACATTCAAAACAGGTGGTCAGTATGGGCAGTTCCCGCACCAAACTGGGAGGCTCTGCCGCAGTGGGAAGCCTACGACCCTGCGAACCTGCTGACGGGATTGGAGAGGCACGGCGCGACATGGAAACCTCTCGCTTCACCGCATGAGATAGCGGATATGGAGAGTCAAGTACTCTTCGCGTCACGCTGGACTCCTGAAATTGAAGCGTTTGTAGAGCGGGGAGGAAGAGTTCTGCTGTGTGTAGACAGGGCAAGCGGGCTTTCAGTGTTCGAGTGCCCATTTTGGCGAGAGGCTATGAAACTGTTCCACGCACACCCGCTCTGGGAGGGCTTCGCTCAGGAGGAGTGGACGGACTTGCAGTTCTATGGACTCTCACCAGACTGCTCACTCTCACAGGAGACTTTGCAATCTCTCCTGCCTTCCCTTACGTGGAAACCCGTACTACGCCGCGTAGATGCCCGAACGATGGACGTGACTGAATATGTTACTGAGGGGAGCCACGCTTCCGGCGGTAAGATACTACTGACTACGCTTCGCCCGCACGGTGGTCTAGGCGACCAGCCGGACGGGCTATTACGAAATATGGGAGGCGTGCAGCTTCTTGTCTCTGCATTGAGGTGTCTTTAAAAGAGACGGCTTCAGTGTTTGTCTGCTCGGTTTATGCGAAAATGGAAGGCATACTGTGCCCCACTCATTCCGACTTTTTTGGAGAGAAACAAAATTAGTACGTATTTCTAAACAGCCTATTGACATTTCACGAGAGGGGGGGGGTAAAATGACGGTGTTAGTGTTAGAGTAAGGTGAATTCACCCTTTTGTTGACATGAAGGAGGGAATATGCACACAGAAAGAGGCTGTCTGCTGGTACGCAGAAGGCACATCGGCTCACTCTGCACAGTCCTGCTAGGATTACTGATGGCACTGTGTTCGTCTGTAGGGAATACTCAGCTATCCGTTGGAGTTCCCAACCCCAACCGAAATGGCGGCAACAACCCTATGCCTAAGTGGTTCAGCGGTACAAACTGTGAAGTGAGCGGTATCGCAGGTATGCCAAACCAGACTTACTTCAACTTCATCAACCGTGTCCAACT
>JAPLCR010000614.1:1361-5456 GCA_026392135.1 Armatimonadota bacterium | reverse complement strand
TCCGGCAAGAGCAATCTGATACGGTTCTTGCGGTTTATACACGATACGCTTGGGTCTGATAACAGCGCGGAAGGCTTGGCGTTTAGCAAGAATTCCAAGCCGCAGGGGTCGCATAGCTATTTGAATCTGAAAGCGCTCTCACAAAATGATTGGGATATAAGCCTTAGTCTATTGTTTTACATATCTGAAGGCTCTCACACGGAATTTAAGGCGACAATATACCATCTGCCTCATGGAAACCTTCTTTTGAACAGGGAATCGCTGAAACTTATTCCTAATAATTCAAATGATAGCCCCTTAACCTGCTACGCGACAGAAAAAAAGGAAGGAGTTCTTGAAGGTATAGTGTCCGTTTATACTGATATGAACAAGCGCGATGTTCGTACAGAAATTGTGAGTGAACTACCGTCTAATCAATCTGTTTTTCACTCGCTACAAACGGCTTTAGAGCGCACTTCTCTGCCTCCTCGCGATATACCTTACCATGAAGAACGAAGACGTATCATGGGGTTTATGGATAAATGGATTTTCTACAACGCTTCGGATATGCCTTCGAGTGGCATTAAGGCGGCGACCCCAAAACTTGGGATGAGAGACGATACCCTCTCAGAATCAGGCGATAACCTCATTTTGGTTCTGTATAATCTCGTCAAGGAGTTTGTAGATTTTGAGGACGAACTTCGTGAGGCGATGACCCAACTCTTTCCTCGAACGCGCAAATTGAGAGCCATTGAAAATAGCAGAACTTCGATTACGTTAGAATGGTATGTAGCCGACAATTCCCAGCCCTTCTATCTTGACGAAATGAGTGACGGAACCATCCGAATGCTCTGCTGGGCGGCTATCTTGCTTTCGCCAAAGCCCGCCACGCTAATTGTGCTAGACGAGCCGGAGATGGGAATACATCCAAAATGGCTTCGCATTCTCGCAGGTTGGATTACAAGGGCTTCGCGCAAAACGCAGGTCATCCTCTCGACGCACAGCGCGGACTTGCTAGACTATTTTACGGAAGAGCGCGAATCGGTCTATGTCTTCAATACCGACCCCGATAATCTGACTTCCAATTTGGTTAAGCCTCTCAAGGAAGAGTGGCTAAAGCCCAAACTCGAAGAGGGCTGGCAGTTAGGCGATCTCTATCGTGTAGGCGACCCCTCAATAGGAGGTTGTTTACGCTGGCGGAGGACCAACTGAGGCGGTTTTAGGAGACTTTTTTACGCGACACTTTAAGGAAGCGGAATTTGTGTTGAAAACTCCCTATCTTAAAACGGAGAGGGAGCGTCCGCCTAGACCAAATAGCCCGCCTCGTACACCCAAGAATCCATACCCGCAATATGCGGGGCATTCAGGGGATAGTTTGGCTAAATCTCTTACCGAAGAGCTAAAGAAGTGGGATGGCTCCGCTGACGTGATGCTTATTATTGATGACCTCGACTGCTATGATGCGGAAAAGCGGAAGGAGTTATTCGCAAGCGTCGCAAAGAAAATACCTCCGCAATACATCGTCCCAACAGTGATAATCGGACTTGCGGCTCCAGAAGTGGAGGCTTGGCTTATCGCTGATTGGGACGATACGATTGGCAATAGGTTTTCGATATGCGGATTGGAGGCGAGGCGACTGCTGGAACAGCGAGGAGTACAAGTAGAACAGCCGGAAGATTTTCCGTGCAGAGACGAAAACGGACAAAGCGCAAAGATAAGTGTACTCTTGCAGGATAGCATTAACACAAAGTGCAACATAAGATACTCTAAAGGAAAAGATACGCCCGACCTGCTCTTGCAAATAAACCCCAACAACGTGGCGGCGAAATGCCCTCATTTTCGCGAGTTTTGGCGGGAACTGAAGCGGAGGCTCGAACCTGCAACTACCTAGATTTATCACATTAACCCTGGCATACAAGAAAGGATTCTCAATATGACATCGAAATTCACGCGCCGCGCCTTCCTACAAAGTGCCGCTCTAGGCGTGGCGGGCGCAACTCTCGGCTCTAGCGGAAGTGCCTTTGCCCTCGCCGATAACAACGACTATGGGCCCTTCCGAATGGGCATACAGTCCTACTCGCTACGCGCCTTCAAGACCGATGAAGCTCTCAAAATGACGCAGAAACTCGGATTGAAGTACTGGGAGGCGTTCCCAGGTCACTTTAAGATGACGCACGACCCAATCATTATCCGCGAGTACAAAAATCTCCTCAAAAAGTACAATATCAACCTCGTCACCTACGGCGTGGTAGATTTTAGTACGAACGAAGAGGATGCACGCTACAAGTTCGAGTTTGCGCGGCTCATGGGTATCAAGGTACTCTCTGCCTACCCAACCCTCGACTCGTTCTCGCTACTGAATACACTGGTAGAAGAGTACAAGATAAACCTCGCCATCCACAATCACGGACCGGGCGATAACCTCTACGACCTTATCTCTAAAGAGGAGAAAGCCCTCCAGACGGCGGACGATAGAATCGGCGCGTGCATCGATACCGGGCACTACCTTCGCTCGAATGAAGACCCCGCCTCCGCCGCCTCTCGCTTTGGAAAGCGCGTCTATGGAGTGCATCTCAAAGATGTGAAAGACCTTGCGAACGGCGGAAAAGAGTTCACGGAGATTGGTAAGGGTAGCCTAAAAACGGTGGAGCTGCTGAAAACGCTCAACGCGAATCAGTTCAAGGGCATCCTCTCTATCGAGTACGAGGAGCATGAGAATGCCCCCATGCCCTACATTGAGGAGTGCCTGAAAGGGACGCGAGAAGCCATCAAAGCCGCGATAAAACGCTAGGTAACAGGGCATCCACGTGCGTGAAACCCGCGTTCCAAGCCTCAATTCACCCTATTTAGCGATAAATGTAACGCTAGGTAAAAAATGGAATTGGGCTAAAACGCGGGTTGTCTACTAAAAACAGAGGAGAGAGAACTATGCACACCGGAGTCAAGATAGTAGATGTGGAGCGCATCGTTGTAGATGTGCCGTTTACACCGCGTTGCGAAATAGGCAACGCACGCGAAATCTGGCAGTGGCGCATTAGCGAAGTGATTCGCATTACGACAGATGTTCCCGACCTTGTGGGGTATGGCGAAACCATACTTCACTACACATGGAGTCGGGTTCCTGACAGTGCCATTGAGCGTGTGAAAGGGCGTAATCCCGCCGAGTTTCTTGGCGACGATTCGCTGGGCGCAGGTTTGCAGATGGCGATTTATGACCTCGTGGGAAAAGCCCTCGGAGTTCCCGCTTATCGCCTCTTCAATCTGCCGAAAGTGCGCGAGTGGTGCCCTATATCGTGGTGGAATATAGATATGTCGCCGGAAGACTTCGCGGCGGAGGCGCAGGAGGCGCTGGCGAAGGGCTATACCTCGTATAAAATCAAGGCGCGTCCTTGGTGGGATGTGTACGAGCAGGTGGCGGCGATTAGCGCGGTTACGCCCCGCCACTTCCGCCTCGACCTCGACTGGAACAATATGCTCTTGAATGCGGGAAACGCCGCGCCTGTCCTTACAGAACTGGACAAAGAGGAGAGAGTCGCTATCTACGAGTCGCCTATCATGCAGAGGGATGTGGAAGGGCAGAGGCTGTTACGCCAAAAAACCACGCGCCCAATAGCCCTCCATTTTGGAGACCCGCCTTTCCCGACAGTGGTGCGCGATGAGGTCTGCGACGGCTTTGTGGTGGGCGGAGGCGCGGCGAGCGTTCTGCGGCAGGGAACCCTTGCGGGCGCGTTTGAGAAGCCGTTCTGGCTCCAACTGGTGGGTACGGGCATTACTACGGCGTTCTCGGTGCATCTTGGGGCGGTACTGCCATTCGCGCAGTGGCCCTCCGTCAACTGTATGAACAACTACTCCGACGACCTCCTTGTAGACCCCCTCACGATAACGGGGGGCTTTGCACGAGTGCCAGAGGCTCCCGGTCTCGGCGTGGAGATTGACGAATCAGCGTTGACACGCTTTAAGATGGCTCCTCCGCACGAGTACCCGCGCCCCCGCGCTATCCTCTCGGTTGTGTGGGAGGGCGGTAGAGTGGTACATTACCGTGATATGAAGCAGGTTTGGGACGACTGCTGGGCGGGCAATCAGCCTGTGCAGGAGCGGGGCGTGCGTATGGAGACG
>JAPLCR010000614.1:0-1352 GCA_026392135.1 Armatimonadota bacterium | reverse complement strand
TTTCCGGTGCGAGATAGGCAGTAATCTACTCTTAGCCCGTCATCACCAGTGAGGCGCATCCGCTCCTCAAAAAGGAGGGCGAAATGAAACCTGCTGGCTTACGTCATTGGCTACCCATCATAGCAAAGTTCGGAATTTTTGCTCTGTTCATGTTAGTTTGCGGGGGGATAATTTTTCCGGTTATTCAGGCTGCTAGACCGAGTGCAGGTAGGACTTTGTGTCTGTCCAATGCGAAGCAACTCGGTTTAGCCTTTACGATGTATCTTCAGGACTACGACGAACGCGCTCCCCGCGCTATCAACAACGCCTCAGCGGGGACGCGCTTTACCGTCTCAAGACTAAAGCCTGTGCAAGGAGACAGCATTTGTAAGTTGACTCTACCCTACAATAAAACCGATGCGTGCTGGCGTTGCCCTGAAGTTACAACTGCTTTTGACACCCAGTCTCTTAACACGAACGGTTCGCTCTCTCCTGCTAACGCCTCCAGTTACCAGATGAACTTCTACTTGACGGGTGAGACTGTAGACGTAGTGCATGGGAAGACCTCTGGCGAGGGGCTACCCTTCTCAAAGGTTCCTCACCCCGAAACAGTAGTTCTATTTCGCGAAGGGGATAGCAACGACGGAACGAACATCTGGAACAATACGGAGATAGGCGGGGCATTCATTGGCGCGAACCTCTACACCACGCACAGCGACCACGCGCAGTCCATGCGCCATGAGGGTGAGGGAAACTATACGTTTTGCGATGGTCACGCCAAGAGGTTTAAGCCGGAGGAGGTCAGCCCGATGAAGGTTAGCGATGACCCGCAAAAGCCCTGCCCAGACTGCCCTGACAAGGTAAACCCGAAAGCGAAGGTGTTTTTCAACATCGTGAAGTAGGCTAGGGCAACCTAACCCCCTTCCCGAAACGGGTTCAGGGTATACAGGTAGGGGGGGTTATCGCACTGACCCAGCCACCCCCTCTAAATCTCCCCCTTTGTGAGGGGCTTCACTGGGGTATGTATTGGGAGGGTTTGAGATAGGAGAGGCTTATCTGTACCCGCCCTCATCCCGTCCTGCGGACACCCTTCTCCCAATTCTGGGCGAAGGGCTTGACCTATAGGTGGTTTTGTAGAGCGATACCGTTTTTTGCATACAGAAACCTTACCTACCCCTCTGAAGCCCCTCACAAGGGGGAAACTTGCAATGCTCCCGTTCTCGATAGGTTTGAGTAAACCCCAGTATTGGGTTTAAACCCGTAGACTATTGTATCATTCCTGCTTGACATAGGTTGAAATGGAGCATTTTGAGTTTAATAGCACTCCATAACCCTGCAAAGGAGCGTGAAAAGACCCTGTCTACGAAGCGGTT
>JAPLCR010000066.1:8425-12030 GCA_026392135.1 Armatimonadota bacterium | reverse complement strand
GCACCGGGTGGGAGCCTCCATGTTATCGCCACACATGGACACAGCCCCGGTCATGTCTCCTACTGGTATCAGCCCTACGACATTCTGTTTAGCGGCGATGCGATTCTGACCATTGTCCCCATTCGCCTAAAGCAGGAGTTAAGCCTTCCCATGCGCCTCTTCTCTACCAACTGGACACAAGCGATACAGAGCGCGAAGTATCTCTCCCGAACCACTCCCGTTATGATGTTGCCAGGGCATGGAAACCCGCTGACTGAGGACGTTCCGGAGCAGTTGGAAAAGTGGGGTGAGACGTTATGAGCCAGAGTTACGCGGAGCAGATACACAGTCGCTTCAAAATAGAAGAATCCGCGCTAGAAGAGGTGGTCTACCGTGCAACGAACGAGGCTATCTCAGCCTGCGAACGGTGGGTACGCGGCTATATGAACGAAGTCTATAGCGTGGTAACGGAGGGCGGAACCGAGGTAGTCGTGCGGATACGTCGGGGCGGAGACGTTGGGTTTCTTGAGGAGGCTTGGGCAATACAACAGGCGGGGTTGGTGGGCGTGCCCGTAGCGGAGGTTCTTCTGGTGGATACGTTCAACGAGGTCGATACGCCTGTAGAGGTGATGGTTCAACGCAAAGTCGACGGAACTCCGCTACCGCAGGCGCTAGAGGCTCTCACCGATAGGCAGATTTCTGTGCTGGAAGCCGAAATCGGACTCGTTATTGGGCAGTTACACAGCATAAAGGTGGGCGGCTACTATCATCTCAATCCGGGGGGAGTGTGGGATTTTGCTACTTGGGATGAGATAGCCTCCTCCATACGCAAAGACAGGACGGCGGAGATACCTTACATTTTGGAGTGTGGCTTCACTCAGCAGGAGGGACGGACGCTTCTGGGCTTCGTTCACAAACTTGTAGACGAATTTCCTTGCCGCCAACCCGTACTCTGTCATGGCGATTTAGCGCGAGACCACATTCTTGTGGCGGACGACGGCAATACGATAGCGGGTCTCATAGATTTCGGGGATTTTCAGGGCGGTTCGCCGATGGTGGATATGGCGGATCTTCTTAAAAGCTACCCGCGCCTTAGAATACAAGGAGTCGCACAAGGCTACCCTGACAAATCCCTTTTTGAGCGATTCGAGGTTCACGAGACCCTCCATAACATCGCCTTTTTGGTCGGTTTATTGCCCTATCTCACCGAAATTGGAGATACCGACCTGCTACAAAAGAACACTCTGCTACTGCGTCAGAAGCTGGATCAGGGACTTGCCCTTGTGGGATAAATAGCTGTTTAGAGTAGTGCGTGAAGGTCTTGAGGTGAATGAAAGAGATAACGCGGCTCTTCACTCTCCAACTCAGTTCTAGAGCCATACCCCCACAAAACACCCGCCGCTTGAAGGTTATTGCGATGTGCCGCCGTGAGGTCAACTGACCTGTCTCCAATCATAACGGTCTTTCGGGATACCGCTCCTTGCTGTATCAGAGACTCAATCTGTTGCCACTTCTTAATTCCAATATCACCTCCACTGACGAAATGGAAATAGGAGCGAATACCAAACATTGTCAGTATCTTCTCTGCAAAGTCTTGCCGCTTGGCGGTGCAGACTCCCATCGGGATTCCAGATTCGCTCAGATGAGCGAGCACTTCCGGAATGTCAGGGTACAACACATTCTCCGAATAACCAACCTCTGCGTAACGTTCCCGATACTTCGCCACAAACGCCTCGATTCTGGTCGGAGAATCTTCGCCTGTGATTGCGTGAAACGTCTCATCAAGCGGGGGACCGATAAAGACAGCTAGCTGAGCCATCTCAAGCGGCTCGTATTGTAAATAGGAAAGGGCGTAGTTGATAGAACGTCCAATACCAATCAATGGGTCGCTCAGGGTTCCATCAAGGTCAAAAAGAAGGAGGTCATGGCGCATATTCAATAGACTTTCCTATGATTCATGGGAGAATCACGCGAGTTTTGCTGATAGGGTAGAGTGCGTACGGCTTCTCACGCATCTGAAACGCCTGCCTGTCTTAATACTCCTTTGCCTGCACTAAATCCTTGTTGTAATACTGGTGCTGGTAGCACGAAACGATAATATGGAGGGATTGAATGGACTATTACCAAGAAGACCTTGCTTACATCCACGACTCGGGGTTCGGCGATTTTGCGCGTAATGCGGGCGCGGAGGTGATAACTCTCCTACAAAACAAGGGGATTCTCGACGGCTTGGTTGTAGATTTGGCGTGCGGAACGGGGATATTCTCGGAACGGCTTTTCGCTTCAGGCTACGATGTTCTGGGAGTGGACATTTCAGCGAGTATGTTGAATATAGCACGGCGACGTGCCCCTTCCGCCACGTTTTTGCAAGCCTCCCTGCTCTCCGCAGAGATACCGCCCTGCCGTGCCGTCACGATACTAGGGGAAGGGATAAACTACCTTTTCGACGAAACGAACGACCTCTCAACCGTAACACGCCTCTTCAAGCGTATCTATAGTGCCCTTGAGCCGAGTGGGCTACTCGCTTTTGATACCTACCAGCGATTAATAGCACCTAAAGGCGGTAAGCAAACGATTTTAAGAGAGGGAGAAGACTGGACTGTCTTCGCGCAAAGCACAGCAGAGGCAGGAATACTGAAACGCTACATCGTCAATTTTCGTAAGATGGGGGAGGGCTATCGTCGTACTGAAGAGACCCACCTAGTACGCCTGTATACGGGGCAGGATCTCGCGAAATCTCTGCGTGAAGTGGGTTTCAAGGTAAGGGTGTGTCAGGGATATGGCGGCTACGCGCTTGCAAGGAGTCGTGCCGTACTTATCGCTCGAAAACCCTAATGGCGAAGCAGAGTAGTTACAATGCAGGACAACACAAGCATCATTTTTTTGAACGGAGCATCCTCATCGGGCAAAACGACCTTAGGTCGCGCCCTACAGAAAACGCTTGAGCACCCGTACTTCTACATCTCTTCAGACCAATTAGTTGAGGCGAATATCTTGCCAAGAGTGGATAAGAACAGGGAAGAGGGTGAATGGGCATGGCGGACGATACGCCCTCGGTTCTTCGATGGTTTTCACCGTTGCATCGCCGCGCTTGCAGGTGCGGGAAACTCCTTGATTGTGGAACACGTTATAGAGTTCCCATCTTGGCTTGACGACTGTGTAAGGCTACTCACTCCGTTCGATGTGTTATTTGTAGGGGTTCATTGTCCCCTCGAAGAGTTGGAGCGTCGTGAGCGTGAGCGCGGAGATAGAGCCATAGGTGAGGGGCGTTCCCATCTGTTAGAGGGGGTGCATACATGGGGGGAGTACGATTTCGAGGTGGATACGTTCCTGCACACTCCCGATGAGAATGCCCGTCTTATCAAGGTAGCACTTGGTAATAGACGAGAGCCAAGTGCCTTTCGCCGGATGCACACGAAACTGACTAGGGTTTAGGGATGTTCTACGTGCCCTAAAGCACTGACAATGAGCGAAGACACCTCCTCGATTTGAACGTGGGAAAGGACGATAGGATGAAAATCGCATTTCGATACAGCCTCTGTTTGTTGTTGCTCCTCATCGCCTCGCTTACCGCTCATGCAGATAAGCTAGACGATTTTATCAAAGCACAGCTGAAGAGAACTAAA
>JAPLCR010000066.1:0-8318 GCA_026392135.1 Armatimonadota bacterium | reverse complement strand
GGACTTTCGCTCGCCATTATTCAGGGCGGTAAGATAGTCAAGGTAAAGGGCTATGGCGTTAACGATAAGGAGAGTAAAACCCCTATTACACCCTCTACACTATTTCAAGCGGGGTCGGTCAGCAAGTCGGTTGCCGCACTGGGGGCGTTGTCCCTTGTGGAGAAGGGGAAGCTGACGTTAGATGAGGATGTTAACGCGAAGCTGACCACTTGGAAAGTGCCGGAGAACGAGTTTACAAAACAGAAGAGAGTAACTTTGCGAGGAATACTAAGCCACACGGCAGGTCTCACCGTACATGGTTTCGGCGGCTATGCAGTTGACGCTCAGAAACCTACGCTCGTGCAGGTTCTCAATGGTGAGAAGCCCGCTAACTCTCCCGCCATCCGTGTAGACATAGTGCCGGGTAGTGCTTGGCGTTACTCCGGCGGGGGCTACACGGTTATGCAGCAGATGCTGCTGGACATAACGGGGACATCCTTTCCAGAGTTTATGTGGCAGACCGTGCTGGAGCCGCTGAATATGGCGAGTAGTACCTACGCGCAGCCGCTACCGAGTGACAAAGCACAAGCGACTGCTACCGGCTACTATGCAGGTGGAAAGGCGGTTGAAGGGCGGTGGCATATCTACCCGGAGATGGCGGCGGCAGGGTTGTGGACAACGCCCTCTGACCTCGCACACTTCGTAATAGGGGTTCAACAGGCAGTGTCGGGCACATCAAACAAGGTCATTTCACAAGCCATGACAAAACAACTGCTCACCGTTCAAAAAGATAAGGACGGCTTGGGAGTTTTTTTGGATGGCAAGGATAGGGCACTGCGCTTTTCGCACAACGGGCGGGATGACGGTTTTGATGCGATGATGGTAGGGTATGCGGAGGTTGGGCAGGGCGCGGTGATTATGATAAACGCCAATGAAGACTCTTCTATGATGTCTCGTATACTGGAAGTTATCGCCAAAGAGTATCACTGGCTGGAATATCCTATTCAACCCGTCTATAAGCCTTTTCCGGATAAGGAGCCAGAGGTTACTGCGCTGGTAAAAGCCTTCTTTCAACAGGCTGCTGAAGGCAAGTTCGTTAAAGAGGCGTTTACACCTCAGCTTGCAGAGAGGATTGCAGAAGGCTTGAAAGGGGACTTGAAAGACTATTTTCACAGCATGGGAAAGGTTCAGTCTTTGGTTTTAGTGGAGCGTAAAGATGAGGGGAGTAACAGCCTCTATCGCTATCGACTACTCTACAAAGGCAAGTCTTTTCTGGTGTTATGCGCCTTCAACAAGGAGAACAAGATAGCAGGCTTGCAATTTGATCCGGAATAGAACTTCTTAAACCTAGCCTCTGCCGCTAATAATCAGAGTAAAGACTGAAAGCGTACTTAGAGAGTGCGGCATTGAGTAAAACGTGCCGAAAACTCCTCTGCAATGCCCACAGCCCCCCTCTGAATACTCTGTTTTAGGGGGGCAAGCTGGGTAGAAATCTGCAAAATCGCCCACAAGTCTACTATGCCTACTGTCTTAAACACTACGTGCAGTATCTATGCTGCATTTGCGATGGCATAATCGTCCGAAAGATGATTTCTCAGTAGAGGGTTCTTGTCGAGATAGGCGAGGACATCTTCGTACCACACCTTGTAATCGGCAGGAGAGTCGAGAGTGAGGCGTAGCTCCGGTCTTCTCCAATGAAGAGGGGAGGGGAGTAACGCACAGTCAAAGTTTGCCGAACGAAGAGCGACTAGATTAGTCTCTTGTGCCTGCTTATTGTGGAGTAGCTGATTGAGGGTTCGTATAGGAAAGGCTTCTGCGGGTAACCCAACAGGAAGGCGTGAAACGGTCACATAGTCCATTTGGCTACTAATCGCCCACGAGGCGCAAGCATCCAGCATTCGCGGTGAGATGAGAGTCTGATTTGCGAAACAGCGTACTACAATATCGGCAGAAAAGGCATGAGCGGTATGGTAAAGTGCCTCAAGTGGGTTGGATGTTTTGTGTGCTATATACGGTATGTTGCGTTGTAGGCAGAACTGGCGAATGGGTGCATCCTCATCAGACAGTGTGGTCAGCAACGTAAAGAGTGCCCCCCACTTCGCTGATCGCATACGCTGAATAGTCTGCTCCAAGACGGTAGAATCACCGAGCGGGAGTAGGAGCGAGTTAATATCTTCTAGCCAGTGAGCAGATGCTTGTAGCACAGAGAGGACTTGCTGACTGGTCTCTATCTCTTCCATGAGGGAACCTCCTTTGTGAATGTCCGACACTTCGCTTCCGTGCTTCCATCGGACAGAACAGGTTTTTGGGGATACCTTAATTGTGGTTGTAACCCCCCTTGTTCTTGAGGGTGAGACCTCTTAAATCTAGCAATTTATCGAGGTTGCCTCTATGTGAGGTAGAATAAAGAGAGAAAAGGAGAGGAAGATGACGCAACCTTCAACCGATTTCGATACACCAAGCCAACAGAAGGTTTTTGCCGCGAGGCTCTCCATTATGTCGAATGCGCTGCTTGTTCTCCTGAAACTGTTGGTGGGTATCTGGAGCGGTTCGATAAGTATTCTCTCGGAAGCGTTCCACTCTGCTAGCGACCTCCTTGCCTCCGGTATCGCGTTAATGGCGGTACGTATTGCCGAAGTGCCCCCTGACGACGAGCATCCCTACGGGCACGGTAAAGCGGAGAGCCTTTCAGGGCTTGCCGAGGCACTGCTGATTTTTGTTGCGGCAGGTTATATTTTTTATGAAGCCATCCATAAACTCTTAACGCCAGTTCACTCTGTCCACACTTCAGTCGACATCGGGATAGGTGTGATGGCGTTCTCCGCAATCCTCAACACGTTCCTGTCGCGTTACCTCTTTCGTGTAGCACAACAGACCGATTCCGTCGCTCTTTCCGCTGATGCAGAGCACCTTCGCACAGACGTTTACACCTCCGTCGGAGTCTTGGTCGGCTTGATGCTTGTGCGTCTTACCGATATTGCGTGGTTCGACCCCGTTACCGCCCTGTTCGTGGCAATACTGATATTAAAAACGACCTATCACCTTGCACACAAAGCCCTTCAACTCTTATTGGATGTGCGGCTTCCCGATTCTGAAGTGCAGACTATTCGTGAAATTTTGAAATCGGATGAGAGAGTGATGGATTTTCACCAACTTAGGACGCGGAAGTCAGGGGCGCACCGTTATGCCGACGTTCATGTACTTATCGAAGACCAGAGTACCCTTATTGAAGCACACGATTTGACTGAAGAGCTGGAGGATAAGATTCGCGCTGCCCTCTCGTCGATGCACATTAATATACATATTGAACCCTATCACGCTGAAGTAGAGCATCAGCGCAAAGCACACGGTAGGTATCTTCCATAACCTTCTGCCGTGTCTTAATATAATATTAACAATGTGTTAATATTTCCTTAAAACTAATTGACTATACTCCGAGTAAGAAACACTTAGAATAGACACAAGGAGTATAATTTAGTATGAACCTGAAAGGTTTTCACAAAGGCGTGATGTTCACCGCCGCGAGTCTCTTCGCGATAATGGCAGTCAAAGCACCGGCGCAGACGCTACAGGGCGCAGGAGCCACTTTCCCCTACCCGATATACAAAGAGTGGTTCGACAAATTTAAGGCGGCGACCAACATTGGCGTAAACTATCAGTCCGTCGGTTCGGGCGCGGGCTACAACGCCCTTAAAGCGAAGACTGTTGACTTTGGCGCAAGCGATGCGCCCCTCTCGGTAGAGGAGGAGCGAGCCATGTCCGCGCCCGTCGTGCATATCCCGACGGTTGGCGGTGCGGTGGTTCTCGGTTACAATATACCGGGACAGGCGAAGGGGCTTCGCCTCACCTCTGACATTATTGCGGGTATCTTTTTGGGAAAAATCGCAAAGTGGAACGACCCTGCGATTGCCAAAGAGAACAAGGGCGTAAGGCTTCCCGACCTCGCTATCCAGTCGGTACACCGCACGGATGGCTCAGGCACAACCTATATCTTTACGCACTACCTCAAAAAGGTGAGCGCGGAGTGGGCAGGCGGACCTGGAGCTGGGAAATCGGTCAACTGGCCCGTAGGGCTTGGCGGCAAGGGAAACGCGGGTGTTGCAGGCACTATTCAGCGCACCCTAGGAGCCATTGGCTATATTGAGTTGGAGTACGCCGTCAAGCAGAATATCGCCTACGCCACCCTCAAAAACCGTAGCGGTAGGTTTGTTGAACCCTCTGTTGAGAGCGTTACCGTCGCGATTTCAGGGGCACTCAACGAACTCAAGAAGGATATTAAGACTCCGATAGTAGACTCGGCTGGCAAGGGTAGTTATCCGATTGCGGGCTTAACCTATATCCTCGTCTACAGAGTGCCTAACGCCAACAATGGCAATACCACCAAGTTGTGGGGTTGGGCAATGGAGAAGGCGCAACAGGAGAGCGTGAAAGCACTCTACTACGCTCCGCTTCCCGACAAATTAGTCGCAGTCAACAACGCGACACTCAAGAGCATACCCGGCTCGTCTGTTCGCTAATTTTAAATGGCGGTTGTAAGGCTCATGGGAGACTTCGAGCCTTACAACCGCCTTGAGTAAAAATGACAACCGCTCCTAACAATTCCACAAATCATAAAACGTCCGCGCCACGCCGCCGTATCTTTACTTCCACGCAAACGGACTGGGTCTTCCGTCACTTCACGTTAGTCGTCGCTTGCATCGCTGTAGTCGTTATTATTTTAATCGGAATTATGCTAGGTTGGGTGTCTCGCCCTAGTTTCCACCACTCAGGTCTCTCCTTCTACACATCGACGCAGTGGGATCCTGTCGCCGCAGGTGAAGATAAGAAGCTCGGCGATCTGTACGGCGCAATACCTTTCCTCTATGGAACCTTGCTCACCTCTCTTGTTGCGCTCATTATCGCCGTTCCGCTAGGTATTGGCTCGGCTATCTTCCTCTCTGAAGTCGCGCCCCGTTGGCTAAGCACTCCTATCTCCTTTGTGGTGGAGTTGCTGGCGGCGGTTCCTAGTATTGTTTATGGGTTCTGGGCTTTTAACTACCTCATTCCGCCACTACAACTCTCTGTGGGTGTCTGGTTTACCAAAAATTTTGGGCAGATTCCTTTTTTCGCCGCTACTCCCGATGTATCGACCGGAACTCACTTCTTCGCCGCAGGGATAATCCTTGCAATGATGATTCTCCCCTTCATTACAGCGGTGTCGCGTGATGTTCTTCGCACTGTGCCCCTCACGCAACGAGAAGCCGCTTACGGGATGGGCGCGACGCGCTGGGAGGCGATAAAGTCTGTCGTGTTGCGATACGCAAGTAGCGGTATTATCGGAGCCGTAATGCTTGGGCTTGGACGGGCTATTGGCGAAACGATGGCGGTCACAATGGTAATAGGAAGTAAAATAAGCTTCCCTACGCTGGGTAATGGCGCTAGTTTCTCGCTGTTTCGTTCTGGCTACACGATGACTGCGCTTCTTGCCGACCAGTACCCTAGCCCTAATTCTGACCTGCACAAAGCCGCCCTCACTCAGATTGGTCTTACGCTCTTTTTTGTTACCATTGGGATAAATGCGCTTGCGCGTGGCTTAGTGTGGCTTACCGCCATGAAGCCGGGTAGTGGTAACGCATGGATCGGGAAAATTAAGGACGGAATAGGTCAAGGTGGACGTTGGGCTTCCGTTGGAGTGTTGATTCTGTTCTTTGCACTGCAATTTATGAGCGATTTTACGCATAAGGGCGGCGCGGCACTGTTCGGAGCCGCCGAAATCATCGGTTATATCCTTATAGGACTCGCCCTCTTCAATCGGTACGCGCCAGGTAAGCCGTTCTTTGTACGTTGGCGTAAAGTGAGTAGTCTTTTTGCAGTCTCTGTCTCTGGGTTGTGCGCGTTCATCGCCTGTTTCGCGCTCTTTATGCTACTGTACTTTGTAGGTAAGGAAGGGATTTCGGCAATTAACGCCGATTTCTTCAAAATGCCGGATGCAGGCGGTATTCGTCATGCGATTGCAGGCACGGGGTTGTTGGTCTTTTGGGCTTCGCTGTTTGGTATACCCGTTGGAATTATTGGCGGTATCTATCTTGCAGAGTTTGGCAATAACCGTTTCGGAGGCATGGTTCGTTTTGCGACAGACCTTCTGAACGGCGTTCCCTCTATCGTTATCGGGATATTCGCCTATGCGTTGATAATCGTTCCTACGGAGGGGAGGGCGGGTATCGCAAACGCAGGAGCCTTCGGATTGGGTATTATGATGATACCTACCGTCATGCGAACCACAGAAGAGTTAATTCGGCTGGTTCCCGTCTCTCTGCGCGAAGGTTCACTTGCACTAGGCGCGACCTACACCTACACCCTCTGGAAGGTAGTTCTTCCATCAGCACGCGCCGGAATTATGACGGGCATACTACTAGCAGTGGCGCGTGTGGCAGGGGAGACCGCGCCTCTTCTTATGGTGGGCTGTAATAGCACAATGTGGAGTACAGACATGAAGGCTCCTATTGCGTCGCTTCCGATGCTCATCTACACTCTCCGCGACCAACCTGAGACATACCACCAACTGTGGGGCGCGGCGTTTCTACTTGTTATGCTGGTTCTTGTGTTCAATGTCCTCGCGCGTATCGCTACGCGAAGCAGGTTCAAAACCTCGTAATCTCAAAATAGACGCAGGAGTTTGGAATGACATCTGTATCGCAACATAATCCAATAGTGAAGTCAGATGAGCCAGTCGCGCCTTCTATCATTTTGGCTTCTACAGCCGCCCCAGTTAAACAAGAAGTTCCCGTTGCTCTTGACATTGTGGTTAAAGCGGAACACGTAAACTTCTACTACGGGAAGTTTCAAGCCCTCAAAGACATCAATTTAGAGGTCTACGCCAATCAGGTCACTGCGTTTATTGGTCCCTCTGGTTGTGGAAAGTCTACTTTCCTACGGACGATGAATCGCATGAACGACCTCTATCCGAATACGCGCCTAGAAGGAAAATTAGCACTTCATGGCGAAGATTTGAATGCTAGACGCTTGGATGTTGTGGGTTTGCGGAAACGGGTAGGAATGGTGTTTCAAAAACAGAACCCATTTCCAATGAGTATTTGGGACAACGTCGCTTATGGACCCAAACTGCATGGCGAGCGTAATAAGGCAAGGCTGAATGAGATAGTGGAGAGTAGTTTGCGTCAGGCGTATCTATGGGATGAGGTGAAAGATAGCCTGCATAAGTCGGCATTCGACCTCTCAGGTGGGCAACAACAGAGGTTGTGTATCGCCCGTGTGCTGGCAGTTGAACCGGAAATTATCCTGATGGACGAACCTTGCTCCGCTCTTGATCCTATCTCCACGATGCGAATTGAGGAGTTGATGGGGGAACTCAAAGAGCGTTACACCATAATTATTGTTACCCACAATATGCAGCAGGCGGGGCGCGTCTCTCAGCGCGTAGCGTTCTTCTATAAAGGAGAGCTAGTGGAGGCGGGGGATACGAGGAAGATATTCACCGCGCCAACAGATAAGCGCACAGAAGACTATGTACAGGGGCGCTTTGGTTGATACCATTTCAATAGAGAGAGAGAGAGCTAGCATGGCTATTCCGATTCGCACAAACTTTTCCCACAGCATCTCCTCACTGCAAGAGCAGATTTTGGAGATGGCGACTTGCGCCGACACAATGGTCGCGGACTCCGTTCGCGCATTGATAGAGGGCGATGTTGAACTCGTGCGGCAGATTGTACAGCGTGATGATATTGTGGATAGGCTGGACATCGAAATCGAAGCCCAGTGTCTCAACCTTATTGCCCTACAGCAACCCGTTGCGCGTGACCTGCGCGTGATTGGCACGGCACTCAAAATCATAACAGATATTGAGCGTATTGCCGACTACGCAGTGGATATCGCCAAAATTGGTCGCCGTATTCAACGCAATAACGAGATATATCGTCCCTTGGTAGACCTCCCTCAGTTGACTATGCTGACACGAGATATGCTTCGCAATGCGCTACAGGCGTTTATTCAGCACGACCTTCTACTGGTGGAGAAGGTGATTCAGGATGACGACGCAGTGGATAATCTCTATCACGAAATGCGTGAGTACCTGACCCATGTCATCACAACAGACAGTAGTAAGGGGCTTGTCGCGCTGAATGTGATGTTTGCATCGAAGTACCTAGAGCGTATCAGCGACCACGTTGTGAATATCGCCGAGCGCGTCTACTTTATCGAGAAGGGCGAACTGCACCAACTCGCCGCAAGCCACCTGACAAACTCTGATGAAGCCATGAATTAGTCGGACAATGAAAAACTCCCCCTGTTCGCATACTGCGAACGGGGGGAGTTTTTCACATAACCTCACCCAACCTCTCCTT
>JAPLCR010000682.1:6753-18528 GCA_026392135.1 Armatimonadota bacterium | reverse complement strand
GTGAAAGTCTGGCGGTTATCCGACATTTTAGAAGAATTGGATAAAGGGAAAGCCTATCTTATTAAGTCTGCTACTGGAGCAGAATTAATAGAGCTTATGCTTATCGGCGATAAAGAAAGTACCGATATTGACGATTCAAAATAGGAGACTCTCCATGCAGATTGACCTTACAGGGAAAAACGTTCTGATAACAGGCGGCGCACGCGGTATCGGGCGAATCATATCGCTTACGCTGGCGCAGAGCGGGGCACGTATTGGGGCTATCTATCGCAGTGATAACAGTGCCGCAGAGCGGACACTCGCCGAACTCCATGCCCTCCCGAACCCTGTAGACCACTTCATGCTACAAGCGGACATTACTGACGAACAGGCAGTGGAGAGAGCCATTCAGGCGGCACAAGAGCGATTTGGCGGTGCGATAGACTTTCTTATTCTTGATGCCGCGCAGGGGGCTTACGGTGAACTCGCCTCAACCTCTACAGAGGACTGGATGCGAGCCTTCGACACAAACGTACATGGAGCCTTCTTCGTGGTTCGCGCCGCTACGCCCTACTTACAACGCGGCGGGAGTGTCGTATTTATCTCATCTGGAGCAGGGCACGACCCCTTAGAAGGTCTTTCTGCCTACGGTGCAAGCAAAGCCGCTGTCAATCACCTTTCCACCGTACTCGCGCAGGAGCTGGGGCAGAGAGGGGTTCGCGTCAATGTCGTCAGTCCGGGAAGCACCGACAAATCGGGGACTGACCCCAATACCGACCCCGAATCCTATACCGAAAAGCAGAGGGATATCGTCACTACAACGGCATTAAGGCGACTCGGTATTGCTCAGGATGTCGCCAATGTCGTTCTCTTTTTTGTGAGCGACCTCTCTACTTTTGTAACAGGGCAGTGGTTGCGCGTCAATGGGGGCAGGCTCTAAAATCCTCGTATTTGTACGAGCGTGACTTCCTTGACACTCAGGGTGTGGAAACTGTCACAGCGAGAAACGTGCGGGGAGTTTATAATAAGGGTGTAAGATCAAATGAAATCCAGTCCGTAAATAGTCCAAAGTCAATCAAAATCAAAATGAATGGTGTCAATCAAGTATTACGTAAAATGGGCTTCCTATTTGAAAATCAGACAAAAGAGTTTAGTAATGGTGTAACGATGGAAACGATTTTAATTCAGCCAAATGCCGTGTATCAGTTTCAAAATCAGAAAAATTCAGACTTGACAATATCTATTATCAATGGGGTGCTTGAGGGAGCCAACGGGACGGAGGGCGCATACAATGAAGTGTGCGGTATGGATGAAATCATCTACCTCCCTATCGGATCCGCCTATCACGCTCACAATATTAGCGAAAATGAACCTGTTATAGCCGTTATCACTCGGTGCAACCAACTTGTAATGAACTAAATAACATAAATCGAATATATTCGCGGGAGCATCAAAAATCAACGTATCAAGTAATTTACGAAAAGCCCTGCAACTCAAAAATTAAGTAATTGACCAAATAGTCTTGTAACTCAGAAAAATCAGTGAAGTTAGCAAAAGTTATCGTTTCAAAAATCTGCTTGTAGGCAAATATCAGAATAGCCGAATATCAAAATACCTGTATTAATCACGAAGAGCCGCCCGGTATGTGGGGTAGCTCTTCGTTCTGTTCTTCTCCATTACAGCCTACTCAAATGCAATTCCATCCAGCCAGACTGTAAACGGGTCGCTCTCCCATGAATCAAAAGTGAAACTGAACCCACGTACATCCGCGAGTGAAAAGCTGCCCTCTTTCTGCACTTTCCATTTCGAGTCAGCCTCTGAAAGCGGAATCTCCACCCGTTGCCATGTCGTCCGTGCCTCATTGTACGCCCAGTCTTTAAGGATGTGCTTATCTCCAGCGGGCGTAAATGTAAGGCTACCTTTCTCACCGTATAGTTTGATAACGGGACCTGCACCTTGAAAGCCAGTAGGGTTTGGGTTTTCAGCACGAATCCAAAAGGTCAATTTTGTTTTGTCTGAGGCGTTCCAGTGTGCATCTTTCGCTTTGGGGTAGCTGACAGTAACATTTGCGCCGAGATAAGGCATAGGCTGGAATTTAATGCTGTTTTTACCGATAAGTGCGTTTGTGGTATCGTTTTCAAAGACCACTTTTGCCTTCCCATCGTTGTTTTGCTCTATCTCATAGCCCCATTTTTCGAGGTCTTCATCCGCATCCGTCAGCTCTGTTACCGGTGCTGTTACAAGCACATCTCGGAAGTTCAGTGAAGCCAGTACCGAATCGTGAACCAGTACGCTTGCCCGATAGAAGCCCGGCTTTTTGAAAGTATAGGTCACTCTGCTTTTCATGAAGCTAGCGACACCCAAATCCCACCGCACGTACACAGGGTCGCTTACAGGTGAGAAACTATCAGTAGCATCAAATACAACGGGTTCGCCTACCTTAGCAGTCTTGGGGGCACGCATGACGACGCGGGGCAGTTTACCCATGTAGTTTGCTTCATCCGCCTTATAGTGGTTAGTTACGTTGTCGTAGACATCCTCGTGCGAGTTGCTATGATACTTGTTGTTTGCTACATGAATCCAGTCGCCGTGCATCACAAAAATGCCCCACTGATTGTATTCCAATCGGTTGCCCTGAAGGATACAGTGGTACACTCGCCACTTCTCACCCCGTGACTCTCTGTCTCCGCGTAGCACAATACCGCCTCCCACGTTGTGGTGACAGTAGTTACCCTGAATCAGTGTGTGGCTAGCCGCTCCATTCACCAGCACAATACCGCCATGTCCGAAATCGGGTTCCGGTGCGTTGTGGTTCTCATCTGGCATTCCGTTAAACGCCGCCTCATTGTCCATCAGAACCGTCTGGTCGCTCCCGCCGAGCCAGAAGCCATACGAACCATGATTCGCCTTATTGCGAATAAAGGTGTTACCCGGACTCCACGACTCTACGCAGTTGTTGTGCGCGTAGGAGCAGTCGTTTTCGGTAAAGATGTTGCCTGTAGAGACAAAGCCGTTCAGAACACGAATAAAAAGCCCATCTCCTCCATAGCGCATATCGTTTTTAGTGAATCGGTTACTGTTTGAGCCACTCTCCATCAGAACGCAAGCTGAATCGCGAGCGTGAACTTCATCAGGAGCAGTGCGTATCCCATACGAAAAGATATTTTCCGTCACCACGTTTTTGCTAGAGCCGAGCATCTTGAAACAGAGGTTTGAGCAGTGTGAACTGTCGTTTTTGAAGAACTCGTTTTCGTTGCAGTACTGAAGGTCGATCCCATTCCAAACGCGGTTTGCCTTGTTTGTGTAGAATTTTGACTTCGTGATCCGTGTGAGAATCATACCCCCCTGCCGCTCCCCATTCCCCCAACCAGCCAATGGGTTGGTGAAGTTATCTGAGAAGTCACAACCCTCTACGCGCCAATCCGTTCCGTCTGTAGCGGATAGCCCTGCAGAAAAGCCCTTCGCTTTAATGTTTTTGAGGGTCACCTGCGAGAAGCCTTCAGAAACAATACCGACTCCCTGATAACTCTCAGGTTTACCTGCTACTCCCAGCCCACTCAATGTGGCTCCATTCCCATCAATCACTACTCCGTCCGCCTTTATGACGAGGCGAATGTTGAGGAGTGCCCCCTTTTGCAGTACCATGCTCTTTGTTACCACAACCTCCTTGATAACGGGTGGGGCAGTAGGCTTCGGGGGAGCCGTAGTGGGTTTGCCCGCACTGTTAACAGGAGGCTTGGTCGGTGGTTTTTGTTGTGGCATGGTTCTGAGTATTCCTATAAGAGCCAGCGAGAGAAGCATGAGCATATCTTCCTTCCCAGTATTTTGAGAGTATGTAGTGCCTAGCGTTTGGCTCCCCACTCCGATTCACGCTGCCAGAACGCATCTTCGCGTGAACCGTAGTAGTTTTGTAGGGCTACATCCATAACATAGGCAGTACGCATAGCGGTACGCCCATTGCTAGCACATTCGCCTTTACCGAGCAGTGCATTCACCATCGTTTGAATGAAGGGGTATTGAACGCATTGAGGGTTCTGTAGGTCGAACTCTTCTACCCCCTCCGCGGTCTCTAGCTTCACTGGCTCGTTGCCAAAAACAGAGAACGAGACTCGTCCCCCCATTCCTTCAATGGTAACGAGCTCCTCCTTGGCAAAACCCATAAAGTTCCAGTGTGCTTAGCGGATCTACCGGCTACAGGGTTTAGTGCGCCGAGTATATAATCGAGAATGTCGAGCGTATGGCTAGCAAGGTCTAGAAATAGCCCTCCTCCCGCCTCCTCCGCTTGAAACCTCCATGGAAGTCTATCACCTTCAGGAGAACGGTTTGCAGGGCTGGTATGTCGGACGTAGATCCCCGTTACCTTGCCAAGTTGTCCAGTGTCAACTATCGCCTTAACTTTAAGAAAACGAGGGAGAGCGCGGCGATAGTAGGCGACAAAAAGGGGGACTCCCGCTTTCTCAAATGCCTCTGTGATAGCGAGGCTCTCGACATAGTTTCGCGCCATTGGCTTTTCAACGTAGGCAGGCTTTCCTGCCGCGCAGACCTTGAGTGCATACTCCTTGTGGGTTCCAGGAGGAGTAGCGATATAGACGGCGGTTACATCAGGGTCGTTAATAAGAGCATCGGCACTGTCATACCACTTGCCAACTCCATGTCGTTTCGCGTAGTCCTCTGCTAGTGCGCCGTTCCTTCGCATAACGGCGACCAGTTCACTACCCTCCGACAACTGAAAGCCAGGTCCACTCTTCACTTCCGTCACGTTACCGCAACCAATAACTCCCCACCGTACTGGTGATTGCATCGGTATCACTCCCTCGTAAATAAATACTCTCGTTCATTATAGCAAACACAGGGCAGACTGTGAGCGTATCCTATCAGGAAACTTGGTTTTGTGGGAAATCATACGGTACTTCATGTGAATAGGGCAGGAGTTTCTCCTTTTTTGCCGAATAGGAGGATGACCGCAAAGATGGCGGCGCGGTCTGCCAGAAAGTGGTAGAGAAAGGGGCGTGTAAAGATGCGCCGTATAGTCGTCGTAATTGTCGGTATCACGCTTATTTCTTGTTTGGGATTTCTCTTTGTAAAACAAAAAAAGAGCGACACCGACCCAGTAGCGGAAGCGGTGATGGCTAATCCTACTACGGCACAGATCCGTCAGTCTCTACAAGGCACTATCACGTTGAACAGTGGGGAGACTCAAGAGGATGCTAAGAGGCGTATCTTCTCTACGCTGTTCAAAAAACGCTTCAGGGAGTTTAATCCTACCATCGCCGTTGGTATGCGCTTTGACAACGCAACATCGGTGCGTCTCTACTTCCCTGCACGGCTTGAACCCTACTATCGAGATCGTATCGCATATACCGCATGGCGCGAAATTAAAGAGCTACTCGGTGTGAGTTGCGGTATAACTCTTTGGGATACCTATATTGGTCTGCCTCCTGCCAAAACAGGGGAGTTGAAACCGGTAGCGGGATCGCCTGACCGTGTTCATATCATTCACAACTTTACGGGGCAACACGTTGTACAGTAGTCTGAACCCAAAGCAACACTTTGCAGGGGAGATTGTCGAGTCTTCACTCGCTTCATTTGTCGCACAATGCCCTGCCGACCGTCTTTATGAGCCACCACTGTTCGGAGCGTTTGTGCGAACCCCGTTGCCTCCTCCCTGCTTCGAGACACCGTCACCAAAAGGAGAGGTAGACCCATTCGCGGAGGCAGTCACTAAATTTCCATACAACTGGGAAGAGGGGACTACGTATGCTGTAGTCTGTATGGCGAGTACCCACTCTCTTGACCCCAGTAGGCGACCTACGGCGTATGGTCTCAATGAGGCGCAACTTCGCGCCGAACAACCTCAGATATTCGATTTGCTTCAAACGGAGTTTACAGCACTCTCCGTTGGGTACGTCCATCAGGGGCGGCTCCGATACACGCTTCCCACGCGTCCTCCACGAATTCATGCGTTTGTGGGGGAGTGCACTGCCCCTGAAATCCACGCCCTCACACAGACACCAGAGTATCTGCGCCTGCTTTTACAGGTAAAAGGAGAGGTCAGTGCGGATGAACTCGTAGTAGCAACTCTGCGTCAGGTGTGCGAAGTGCAAACCAACCCCTACGAATACCTTGTGAAGGCTGGTAGATACCTCGCCCACCTGTTGCGCGAAGAGCCGGAACGGCTCACCGCTATTTTGAAGCAGTTGGAGCCTTGAGGCTAATAGACTCACGTCCTCCCATATAACTTCTGAGAGCCGTTGGAATCGTCACTGAACCATCCGCATTCTGATAGTTTTCCAATATCGCGATCATTATGCGGGGGAGAGCAAGCCCCGAACCATTCAGAGTATGTACGAACTCCGGCTTTGCGCCGGGGGCTGGGCGATAGCGGATACTGGCGCGTCGCGCCTGATAGTCACCAAAGTTCGAACACGATGAGACCTCTAGCCATTCGCCGCCCTCCTCTCCTTTACTTGCGGGGGCATATACCTCAATGTCGTACTGGAGTGAGTTGAAATCCCCCTTTTCGCCCGAACATACGAGCATTGTACGATAGGTCAATCCTAGCCCTTTACAGATGTTTTCGGCAGACAGAGTGAGCATCTCATGCTCTGCGTCCGAGTCCTCCGGCTTGCAAAACAGCACCATCTCTACTTTGTCGAACTGGTGTCCCCGCTTGATACCGCGAATGTCGCGCCCCGCCGACATCTTCTCACGTCGGAAGCAAGGCGTGTAGGCAACGTAGTGTATCGGGAGAGCATCGCCGTCCAGCATCTCCTCGCGGTGCAGATTGGTGACGGGAACTTCAGCGGTGGGAACCATCCAGAAGTCGTCCTCTACGTCGCGATAGACAGTATCATAAAATTTTGGCAGTTGCCCCGTTCCTATCAGACACTGCTCCTTGACTACAAATGGCGGGTAAACCTCTGTGAAGCCGTGCTGATTGATATGAGTGTCTAGCATATAGGCGATGAGTGCGCGTTGTAGTGCTGCTCCCGCGCCTTTAAGAACATAGAAGCGCGAACCGCTAATTTTTATACCCCGCTCTATGTCGAGGATGCCAAGGTTCGTACCTATCTCCCAGTGCGGCTTAGGGGTGAAATCGAAGGTTTTGGGCGTGCCCCATGCTCTCACACAGACGTTGTCCGCATCGCTCTTGCCTTCTGGTACACGGTCATCAGGTAGGTTGGGAACCCGTAACAGTCTATCATGGAGTTCGCGCTCTACTACATCCCGTAGCGCATCTACCTCTCCAATGCTGTCTCCTAAAGTGCGAAGCTCGGCGCGTTTTAACTCACGTTCTGCTGGGCTGGCTTTGCCCATTGCTTTGCTAGCCGTATTCATTTCGGCTTTCTTGGTCTCTGTCTCCGTTTTCAGGGCGCGTAGCCGCTCATCTAGTTCGCGTATCTCGTCTACCTGTTCCACAGGCGTTCCCATGCGGGCGAACCCTGCGCGTACAAGCTCCGGCTTCTCTCGAAATAGTCTTATATCCAACATTGAACTTGGTTCCTCCTAACTGCTAGTTTGTCCGATTCATCGCCCTATTGTCAAGGGTACAGACCTTTCTTTAGAAGACAAGTAATACATTGGGAAAGTTTGAATGAGACGGTTTTTACTCAGGGAAAGGGGAGCGCATATTGCGGGGAACGAAGTGGTTATAGAAGCAGGAGACGGCATACCTGTCCGTCACAGCTTTCTCAGACCACTCTCCACGACAAACGAAAACACCTCGTCTGCGGATTTGAAACTTTGAGAGACGAGCCCGCTAACCTCGGTCTTATGTAAAATAAAAAGCTCCGTATCTGGGTCTTGTCCGTCAAACTCGACTCCGGAGAAGGGAGCGGAGCGCAGGAGAGGATTCGGCTGAAACGTAAAATGAGATTTGCCCCAGAGTTGAAAGACATCGGCGATGCTAATTCCCAACAAGTCGAACCTTGGCATATCGAACTCAAGCAAGAAGGCACTGGCTCCATCGTACAAAAAGTCTATCGCGGGGTAGAGTTGGGCGCATGGGATTCGTGCAACTGAGAAGACGAACTCGCTCTCGCGGTAGAGCCTTGCATCCATGCGGCTGTCATGGAGACGAGCGCGTATTCCTCGGTCAATATCTTTGCCAGCACTCCGTGAACGCTTTAGTGCCTCTTCTATATCGCCTGTTCTTTCATAATGGCGTGCGGCTATTCTTGATAACAGAACCCCTTTGTTGAAAATCAAATCGAAGTTTAGCGATTTTTCGTCCAAAACCAGTGCCCTGCACACTCTTATTGAACCAAGGTGTCGCTTAAATTCGCGCCTGGCACCAAGCGGGTCGCCCTGCAATCCACTGGCGTTTACGAACTGTATAAATTCCTGCCCCCGTCGAACATAGAGGCGCGGGTCCTCGGCGACGAACGCAAACCCCTGACCGAGTGCTTTGACAATCTCATGCGGCTCTCCTATAGGGATATTCATCTTCTCGCTCCGTTTCAGGGGAGATGGCGGGGCGTGCAGAACCCCCGATACTCAGTTTCCTTAATGCAATCCTCTCTATTCAGGGAAAGGGGAGCGCATATTGCGGGGAACGAAGTGGTTATAGAAACAGGAGACGGCATACCTGTCCGTCATCCCTGCAATATAGTCGCATACGGCAACGGCACGCTCTTCTGTACTTACCTCGATTAGAGCGTCATCGCCCGTCATATCAACGGGACGCACCATGTAGTGCTGGAAGAGGCTACGGATAATGTGACGCGCCTTGTCGCGCTCGTGTAGTAGCGCCAGCTCAGGGTTGCAGTAGACGCGCTCGAACATGAAATCTTTCAGGTTGTCTGTCGCCTCTGCAATGGCGGGGGACATTTCGACGGTCGGCTTGCCGTCGCTGGTAGCAACTACATCCATCACCATCGTCGATATTCTGTCGGAGTGCGTCTTGCCTAGCAGTTTAAGCGGCTCTTTCGGCAGGTCGCGCCACTTCAAAACACGCGCCCTCACACTATCGTCTATATCGTGGTTGATGTAGGCTATCCTGTCGGCGATACGCACTACTTTTCCTTCGAGGGTGGAGGCGCGTTCCGAAGAGGTATCCGTCAGGTCTTTGCGCCCCTTGCTGTGGTGCGCGATACCGTCGCGAACCTCCCAAGTCAAGTTCAATCCGGGGTGTCTGTTTGTTCGCGCATCCTGCTCCTCCGCGCTTCCTCGCTCCAATACCTCCACCATGCGAAGACTCTGCTCGTAGTGCCGAAAACTCGCTGTTGGAACAAACTCCCGATACGTCAGGTCGAGTGCCTCCTCCCCTGCGTGTCCAAAGGGAGGGTGTCCGAGGTCGTGGGCAAGTGCAACCGCTTCCGTGAGGTCTTCATTTAGACGGAGGGCGCGTGCGATAGTGCGGGCTATCTGCGCGACTTCGAGGGTGTGTGTGAGGCGGGTGCGGTAGTGGTCTTCTTCGGGGTCTATGAAAACCTGAGTCTTGTGCTTTAGGCGACGGAAGGCTTTGGAGTGGATAATACGGTCTCTATCACGCTGAAAAGCGGTACGAACCGGGTCGGTAGGGGCAGGGTAGACGCGCCCCTGCGACTCGGAGGATTTCGCCGCCCACTCTGCGAGATAGTCTTTTTCCCACTGCTCCTGTCGTTCACGGGGCGTTTGCATATATAATCCTTGTCTAAGGGGGACGAAGCGTTGTTTTGAGTGTCGAAAGGAGGACGATGGCGACTGTGCATCCACATCAATACCGCCCATCGCTTAAATGCGCTGAGTACGTACATAAGAGGAGTCCAGAGATTTTATCGACTGGCACCCCAATAACCGCATGGTATGCTCTATCTCCTCCCGCAATATCTCATAGGCGCGGTCTACTCCAACCTCACCTGCCGCCCCAACGCCATACACCTGCGGTCGCCCTACTTTCACTGCTGTGGCTCCGTATATCAAGGCGATGACAACGTCCGCTCCGGAACGAATGCCTCCGTCCATAAGAATATCGACTCTCGTGCCTTTCACCATTGGAGCGAGGAGTTTAAGAACTTCCAAGCCTGGCAACGCTCTGTCCAGCTGACGACCTCCATGATTTGAAACAACCATAGCATCAACACCGCACTCTATAGCGCGTTGTGCGTCCCAGGGACTCTGCACTCCTTTAACAAGGATGCGTCCTTTCCATATTTTGCGAATCCATTCGAGGTCTTCCCATGTAATCGCAGAGGATTTCAGAAGTGCCGCAACATCCGCATAGGGCATAGGTTGCCCGTCCGCAGTCAGAATATTGGGGAATTTTACCATCTTTTGCCCCCCATCAGCATAGAAACCGGCTACCCAATGCAGGTACGGCAACATCTTCGGGGCATGGCGGGCGCGTTGAAGAAACGTGCCGTTCATCAGCTCTGTGGACGAGTTGCGCTTGTCGCGCAGTCGATTTCCTGCTACCGGGGTATCGATAGTTAGCTCAATAGCCATATAGCCAGCCGCCTGCGCCCTCTCCAGTGCCTGTTCAGCAGCGGCATTGCCAAGGGGCTTATACAGTTGGAAGATACACGGAGCGGATGTCGCGGCTTTTACATCTTCCAGACGTGTAAGGCTAAATGATGATAGCGTGTACGGTATTCCCGCTTTGCCAGAGGCGGCGGCGGCGGCTTCCTCTCCGCGGGGCCACAAAGTTCTTAGAAACCCGACTGGTCCCGCTATCACTGGCATAGAAAGCGGATGCCCGAGGAACTCGGTAGCCATATCTACCTCAGGAAAGCTTACGCCTGAATGAGGAAGAAAGCGCTCTTTTTGAAATGCCTCTATGTTTTCCCTCATTGTTGTTTCGTCGCTAGCGCCGCCATGGTAGTAGTCCCCTACCATACTATGAACACGCCGCTCCATAAGCACACGTAAATCGTCAATGGTGAGGCACTTCTGTGCGGCATCCTCCCAACGCTTTACAGATGCGCCATACCCGCGCACGATAAGGGCGTGTAAGGCTCTGTTGGTTATATATTCGTTCTCAGCGAGCGGTAGCAACTTCCCTTGCTTCACAGAACCTGATTTATGAGTAAGAGGTGACATGAGGATATCTTATTTTCGATCTTTCTACTTTTTGATACGCAATGTCCCGCCTCTGTATCAGGGCGTAGGAAATAACGTTGCGGCTATTTGGGGAAATGTCGCGGTGGCGATATCGAGCGGAGGATCAGGTTTGCCCCCTCCTCTGCAACAGAGTAAGCCGTCAAGCCCCGCTTCGCCGTTCCGCACACGTTCGCGCCCGTCGTTACGTCGAACTTCGCGCCATGCCAGGGGCAGACGATACACGCTCCCTCCACCTTCCCAATCCACAAAAAGCCGCCCGTATGCGGACAAATTCCATCCAAAGCCAGATACTCGCCCTCATGGAAGAACAGAACGATTTCATTTCCGTCAATCTGGAGGCGATGCAAACGGTTTTTCGGAAAAGCGCTCGCTTTTCCAATAGTACGCTCTACGGAGAGTGCGCGGGGTGCAATAGTGCCAGAAGGTTTTGTCTCCAAGTTCGGTATGCCGGGATAGCCCCCGTAGCAGACCCCCACTTGCAAATCCTCGTTCCAGATACGCTCAATAGAGGGCATCATAAAGGGGCGTATGAGCGGACGTAGCCACCTCCACGCGGGTAGCGGAATGTGATACTCCTCCTCCACCAGCGTACCCTCCGCGTGTTCGGAGAGAAGAGTATGCACCTTCGTCCCTCTGTGTAGCCCCTCAAGGAACTCAAACCAGATTTCGTTTGGCGGCAAGTAGGTCTGAACAACTTTACTGGTAGGGTGTTTGCCGCGCCAGTTTCGCTTCCAGCTCTGTTCGTAGACGATTCGG
>JAPLCR010000682.1:0-6725 GCA_026392135.1 Armatimonadota bacterium | reverse complement strand
CGAAATACTGCGAAAGAACCACGTCGAACGGGTACGGAATCACTTTCGTGTACGAGAGTTCCAGCAATCTACGCTGTTTTCTGCTCTATCAGCGTGCCAAACCGCTTGCCAATCGCGAGAGCCGGGTCGAGAGGCGCTTCCACCGCCTTGCAGTCGGCGGGAATGTGGATAGTAGGCGTTGGGCGTACCGATTTGCCCTCGAACTGCGGCAGGTAGGGGCGCAACTCTTCCAGCATCTCCGAGGTCATCTCTCGAATCTCTTTGAGAGTGCAGACTGCGGAGGTCAGTGGGTCGAGCGCCATCGCCTGCACAAGATGCTCCGTATCGCCTTTCAGAGCCGCCTCCGCGCAGAGCGTCTGCACATTGATATTCGTCATGCAGAGCGCGGCGCACTGGGGCGGTAGGTCTCCGATAACGGTCGGGTGAAGCCCAGTATCGTCGGCGAAGGTCGGCACCTCCACGCAACAGCCTTTGGGTAGGTTGGTGATGTAGCCGTCGTTTCGCACATTCCCCATAAGTCGGAAGGGAACTCCCGTCGTCACCGCTTCCAGGATGTACGAGCAGTACTCCACGCTTCTCTGCTCTATCGCGGCACTCTCAAACTGGAGCGGGTCTACTTCGGCGTATTTCTCCGCCATCGCCTTGCCCCACTTGTAGTACGCGCCCGACTCTCCGCCAAAGGCTGGTTCGTCGCAGTAGAGGTCGAGGGCGCTCTGGCTCTTGCGGAACCAAGGCACGTACTCGGAGAGGTGTCCAGTAGATTCGGTCATAAAGTAGCCGAAATGGCGAAACACCTCGCCGCGCACCTTCTCGTTTTTGTAGTATTCGGGACGCTCGAAGCAGTCGCGGAGCATGGGGTAGAGGTCGCGCCCCTTATGCTCCAATCTCAGGAACCAGTCCATGTGGTTGATTCCGCCGCAGACGTAGGTTATCTCGTCTTTGGGAACTTCGCAGTAGCCGGAGATGAGGTCGAGAGTAGTTTGTACGCCGTGACACAGCCCGATAAAGGGGACGTTGGAGACTTTGCCAAGCGCGAGGCAGTTCGCCGCCATAGGGTTCGCATACTGTAGCATAATGGCTCCGGGTTTCGCGACCTCCTCCATGTCCTTCGCGATTCCCGCTAGTACGGGGATGTGCCTCTGACCTCGAAATATGCCGCCAGGTCCCAAGGTATCGCCGATGCACTGGTCAACGCCATACTTCAAGGGTATCTCGTAGTCTGCGCCGTAGGCGTGAAAGCCACCCACTTGAATCATCACAACCACGAAATCGGCATCCCGAATCGCTTCCCGCCTGTCTGTCGTCGCCCACACCTTCGCGGGGAGGCTGTTCTCCTCTATCATGCGGTTGACAAACGCCTCCATGCGTCTCAACTTGGGTTCGGTGGGGCTCATCAGCGCGAACTCGGAATCGATAAGGGCTGGGGTAGCGAGAATATCGCTTATCAGAGTCTTACAAAACACGACGCTTCCCGCGCCTATCATAGCAATCTTTTTGGACATGGCTGGCTCCTCTTCTACGCAAAATGATGTCTATATCTGGCTAGACTCTTCACCGTCTGGCGGAGGGTTTCCTGCGTCAAAGAGACTATGCGTGAGAAAAGAAAAGCCTCCTCTCCCCCACTTTGAAGTTGACGATGGGAGGTGTCTATTTATGTGCTCTTGTTTGCCTTGTTTTACGGTTTGTCTTCCCAATTAGATAATAGGGATACGAATAGGCAGTTTGGGAGCAGTGTCAGGGCGGATTCGTAAGTACTTCAGTGATCCGCTACCATTTCGGCATTGCGTCTAGCCAGATAGGGCGTTGCGCGGGGTCTCGGAAGTTCGGAACTTTGATAGCCACGCCCCCGCTCTCAATAGAGGTTTGCGAACAGAGTCCTGCTGCCGTCCACTCCATCGCTGTATAGACATCAATGGGAGGCGGCGCACCCGTCCGAATCGCCTCAATAAAATCACGCATAACGAAGTAGTCGCCTCCGCCATGCCCCGCTTTTCGTGCCTCATCCGAAGGAGTACGCCACTCTTCCGGCAGATGCTCTTCAAACTCTGCGATAGGTTTCCACTGCCTATGCTCTCCGTCTTTGCTACCGCCAACCCAGATATGTCCTCGCTCGTTCTCTAATCGGGAGGCTTCGTAGACCCCGCGAGTGCCCTGAACCGAGTAGTAGGTCATCTGATGAGGGCGGTTTGACATCATATCTAGGCGCACCTTTATTAGTTTCCCGCTCTTGAGTTTGCAGAGTAGGATGGTTGTGTCGTCGTGCGGGTGTTCGGGGTCGGTATGTTGCCCTGAGCCGACGCAGATAACCTCAACCACGCGTTCATCGGGGTCTACCGCCTGAAACCACTGCATTACGGGACCAAGGCTGTGAGTGGGGTAGGTACTTCCGTTTTGCCCCACCTGCCAGTAGTGCCTCCATGTCGGACTGCCATCCTCAAAGTGGTGCATAAAGCGCACTTCGTGGAGATACTCACCCTCCCCAAAGTAGAGTTCGCCAAACATTCCCTTTCGTGCCATCTCCTTCACTAGCACGTTGTCGCGCCGATAGCAGTAGTTCTCCGCCATCATATAGGTACACCTCGACTCCTGCACTGCGTCTATAGTGCGCCAACACTCCTCCATAGAGACGGCGGCGGTAACTTCAGACATCACGTGTTTACCTGCCTTCAGTGCCATGATTGTCTGAGGGGCGTGCCACTGCATAGGAGTTGCGACAACCACTGCATCTACTGCGTCTAGCATCTCCTCAAAGCGTGTGAAGCGTCCCGGTACGTCGTACTTGTCGGCGAGGCGATGAAGCCTCTCTTCGTCTATTTCGCAAAACGCAACTAAGTCGGCACTCGCAATCGCCTTCAAGCCTGTGATGAAGTCGCCGCCGCGTTGCCCCGCTATACCAATCCGAATTTTGTCTCTGTTCATGCTCTTCCTCAAGCGTTATTCTGTTCTACTCTTAGTATAGACCTCTCTTGCCCTGCCGTCAACAGCGTTTACATGGGCAAAGTTTTTTTAGCCATTAGTGTTCCCTATCTCCTCTTATCCCTCACCAAAATAAAAAGATAGTCAGACAGTAAGATTTGTGGCTGTTTTCGGGGTTTTTCTGGGGAGTACTTGCCTTCGCTTGCGTCCTTCTACAGATAAGTAGTATAATGCCTTCATACTCTTTGGTTTGTCGTCTGTACGCTCTCTTAATCGGAGGTTACGCTTATGCAATTCAAAATTACCGTCAACGGGAAGGCTACCAACGTAGATGTCCCGGAAGATATGCCTCTTTTATGGGTTCTTCGCGATGTACTACACCTGAACGGAACAAAGTATGGGTGTGGTATTGGTCAGTGCGGAGCTTGTATGGTTCATGTCAATGGTCGCCCTGCCCGTTCCTGCCTGACCAGCATCTCTTCTGCGGCAAACGCAAAGGTCGTCACTATTGAAGGTCTTTCCATTGATGGAAGCCATCCATTGCAGGTTGCATGGAAGGATGTAGATGTTCCTCAGTGCGGCTACTGTCAGGCAGGGCAGATAATGTCGGCGGCGGCACTACTCGCCACCAATGTCAACCCCACCGACAAAGATATTGATAACGCGCTTGATGGCAACCTCTGCCGTTGCGGAACCTATCTGCGTATCCGTCATGCAGTTCATGCCGCCGCCAAAATCAAACGCGAAAGTACTAAAAAAACGGCACCCAAAACGACCTCTAGCGGGTCAAAAAAGAGACAGTAAGGAGAATCCTCATGGAGATAAATCGTCGCTCATTTTTGCAGGCAACGGCACTCACAGGGGGTGGAATACTCCTCAGTCTGTACCCAGAGACGCAAGCGAAGGCGCAGTTTGGTCCGCCCGCAAAACTCAGCCCCTCTGCCTTTGTCAAAATCCACCCGGATGGCAAGGTAACGCTCATGGCGCGTAGCCCCGAAGTAGGGCAGGGCGCGAAGACTATGATGCCCATGCTGATAGCAGAGGAGTTGGATGTTGACTGGAAAAGTGTAAAGGTGGAGCAGTCTGACTTCGACCCTAAGTACGGCTTCCAGTTCGCGGGAGGCAGTTTCGGTACGCCCGGCAGTTGGGAACCGCTTCGTAGAGTTGGCGCAACAATGCGTTATCTACTGGTTATCGCGGCGGCTCAGGAGTGGGTTGTTCCTACAACGGAGTGCTTTACCGCTTCTGGGCGCGTTTTTCATCGCCCCACCAATAAGTCTCTCGGCTATGGTGAACTCGCGGCGAAAACATCCGCGCTCCCCCTTCCAGACCCCAAAGCCGTTCCATTCAAAGACCCCAAGGATTACAAAATCATTGGACGCTCCACCGCGGGCGTAGATGTAACGCAGATAACGACGGGTAAGCCGATTTTCGGAATAGACGTAACGCTTCCCAATATGCTCTACGCAGCCTATCACAAGTGCCCCGTCTTTGGTGGAAAGGTCGTGAGTGCGAACCTCGAAGAGATCAAGAAGATGTACGGAGTACGCCACGCCTTTGTGGTAGAAGTCCCAGACATCATGGGCAACATTTTGCCCAGCGATCCCGGACTAGAATCGGGTATCGCCATTGTTGCCGATAACTGGTGGGCGGCACAGTCGGCACGCAAAAAGCTTAACGTCGTTTGGAATGAGGGACGGTGGGCAAACCAGAATAGTGAAGACTTCGCAAAACGCGCCCTCGAAATGTCCACCCAGACTCCCGCTCGAACCGTTAAGGTAGACGGCGACATAGATACGGCTTTGCAGGGCGCGAGCAAGACGGTAGAGGGTAAGTACGTCTACCCCTTCATCTCACACGCAACCCTCGAACCGCAAAACTGTACCGCACATTTCAAGGACGGCAAAATCGAGATATGGTCTACCAGTCAAGTACCGGGTTCAGGGCGTAGCATGGTCGCCAAGCAGCTTGGTATTCCAGAGAGTGCTGTCACCCTCTATATGCTAAGGGCAGGCGGCGGTTTCGGGCGGAGGCTTACCAATGACTATATGGTGGAGGCTGCCTACATCGCGAAGCAGGTCGGTGTTCCGGTCAAACTCATCTGGTCGCGGGAAGACGATATGGCGCACGACTACTACCGTCCGGGCGGCTTCCAGTTCCTTAAAGCAGGACTGGATGCGAGTGGTAAGGTGGTGGCATGGCGCAACCACTATGTGACCTACGGTGATGGCAACCGCTATGCGGATGCCGCAGATATGCGCCCGAATGAGTTTCCGCAGAGGTTTATCGCGAACTTTGGACTCTATTCGTCCGTACTGCCGCTCGGTATTAGGACGGGCTATCTTCGCGCTCCGGGGAGCAACGCCTTCGCCTTCGTCATTCAGTCGTTTATAGACGAACTGGCACACGCGGCAGGGAAAGATCCTCTCGCATTCCGCCTCGAAATGCTCGCTAATCCGGCGTTTCCGAGTCCTCCCGGTGCGAATAACCCCTTCGCGGGTAATCTGGATGTGAAGCGCGTACAGGGGGTTCTTGAACTCGTTGCGGAGAAGGCAGGCTGGGGTAAGCGTGTGCTTCCGAAGGGAACAGGCATGGGGATTGCCTTCCACTTTAGCCATAGCGGCTACTTTGCGGAGGTGGCAGAGGTGAGCGTTTCGGCGCAAAAGGGAGTTAAAGTCCATAAAGTCTGGGTGGCAGGTGACATTGGAAGTCATATTATCAACCCCATCGCCGCTGAGAATATGGTGCAAGGCTCTGTTGTTGACGGCTTGAGCGAGCTGATGTCGCAAGAGATAACGTTGAAGAGTGGGCGCGTCGTGCAGACGAACTACCATCAGCACAAGATGGCGCGAATGTCCCAATCTCCTGCGCGTATTGAGGTTCACTTCCTTACATCGGAGAACGCGCCTACAGGCTTGGGCGAACCCGCGCTTCCTCCTATTCTTCCCGCTATCGCGAACGCAATCTTTGCGGCAACGGGTGAACGCATTCGCGAGATACCGTTCTCGAAGAGCGGCTACACGCTGGAATAAGTACCGCTGGTCACTACGCATAGCAAAAGCCCTTTCCGCTCTGAACGGAGAGGGCTTTTTTGAGTAGGCAACTGGATATTTCCTTATCAAGTATACAAGGTACTCTGTGTTTGATAAGAGTGTACGGTCAACGCCGCGAGGGAGACAATGAGGCAGGTTTTTCTGATGCGTAGCAATGTTTTCTCCTGTGTCTGAGGCTGTGGGGAAGGGGTGGGATGGATTAAGATGCGGAAAGTAGGCTATTCCATCTGCTTGTCAAAGGCTTGTTGCACCAACGCCATCACGGCATCAATTTGGTCTATATGTTCCAAGTAGACTGCCACATTCCCATACCCCAGTGTACCCTTGTCCGTTACATCTTTGCATAAAACCATCGGGTCATTGATGGCAGTATACTCCATGTTCAGTATAAGCAACAGCCGCTTCTTTTGGCAATTCACATCCACGAAATTGGTGACGATTTTGTAAGCAATCTTCGTCTTTTTGGGTTCTTCACGAACACTTGAATCCATATTTAGAACCCTCTTACGAAATTCTTCAAACAACGGAAGCACTTCAGAATCCATGAAATTCGTATGCTCTTCTAGTGTGTGTTGTTCTGGAGATTCACTTGTTTGAACTATCTGATATTGCGCCAACACATCAGGAGAGACAGAGGGGTAAGCCCACACCCTCACGGCTTTCTCTGCAAGGTGCTTTGCGCGGTCACAGAGAGTATTCTCGTTCCATTCACCAAGTTGCCCCAGCCCTTGATTTAAGCGCAAGGGGCTTTCTCTG
>JAPLCR010000098.1 GCA_026392135.1 Armatimonadota bacterium | reverse complement strand
GCTCCTTATACCGAGCGCGGCGGCTTTGAAAAACGCAGCATACTCGCTGGCAGGTTCTGTTGAGAAAGCAGGAATATCGGCTTCATTCCAAACCTCCCAAGCACGCACTGCACCAAAGTGTTTTGCCATCTCCCGTGCTGAGCGATACGCATCACGCAAATCGTCAGGGAAGGCGTGCGTGTTCTCGTCCGAGCGCGCCCATTTAGGCGTATCGTGGAACACCTGAACGACGCGTAGACCTTTGCTATTCTGTATCTGTAAGGACTTATCGTACTTACCCCAAAGAAACTTACCTTTCACAGGTTCGATTTCACTCCACGAGAGGCGATCACGAACCCAGACAAAACCTGCCCTATGCGCCATTTCGCTGACCGCCTCAAACTGCTCTGGCTTCACAAGCCACGAAAGGGCGACATCCGTAGCAACCCAGCCCTCCTCCTTTTGTCGCGGGCGCGGTACGACTGCGAAGGACGTTCCGTTTGTAAACTCCCCTGCCCCCTGAACAATGCGATACCAACCCCAAGGCAGTTTGCCAAGGTTAATATCGCGCTCTGGATAGTCGCCCTCTCTAAACGTCTTTTCGTTCGGAGTAATAATGCGAACGTGTACCTTATTCTTACTCTCCGAGAGGTGTTGCGCCTGAACACGCGTTGAAACCACAAGACACAGAATCAGAACCCACATTACGACTCGCGACATAGCGCCCCCTTGCTTTTTACGGATGGCTTCTCTTACATTCAGCAGTCTTCTGAAAGCTGTTTTATGCACACCACTTATAACTGTAGACGGGTTCCGCGTGTCAGAACGCTTCCCGCGGCAATGACGGGAACACTATTCCCCCCACCGCGCCCTGTTATAACCACCTCGTCCTCTATAACCACATTTTCGTCCACGATGATACCGTAGAGACGCACATTGCTACCTACCGTGACATTGTCCATAACGATGCAGTTTTCGAGGCGCGACTCGCCCGCAATACGACACTGCTTCCCAATAGCAGTCAGCCCGTTTATCCATGTCGTTGGGGCAATAGTAGTTCCCTCCCCTACTGACATTCCTGCCGCCGCTGTGTGCACCGCCCCCGATAGAACTGCTTGGGTCGCGTAGAGAAGCTGTTCCGCGTGTCCGAGGTCTATCCAGTAACCCTTCGCAGAGTAGCCGTATACTCCTGCCCGCGCCGCTATCATCTGCGGGTAGGTATCACGTTCGATAGAGACTTTAGTGTCCACTGGAATTCTGTCTATACAGGAGCGTTCAAGAATATAGCACCCAGCGTTGATATAGTCTTTACCGGTAGGCACGATATCACGGTCAAGTGAGAGCCGTTTTTTCAACTCTTCAGTCGGCTCCTCCCACCGCTCTACCTCCCCGCTAGGCGTAAGATAGAGAACACCAAAAGGGTTGGGGCTTGGGACTTCAGTAAGGGTGATAGTTGCGGAAGCGTGCCTTTCTTGGTGAAAAGCGACTATTTCGCGGAGATCAAAATCCATAAGAACGTCGCCATTAAAAACAACTACAGGAGAGTTGGGAATGAGCTGAGCGGCGTTCCGAATGGCACCGCCTGTACCCAATGGCTCGTGCTCTACCGCATACTGCATCTTCACCCCGAAGCGCGAACCATTGCCAAAATGCCCCTCAATTTGCTCCGCCATATAGTTGGTAGCAAACACAATGTCAGTGATGCCGTGTTTACGGAGAAGAGCGACCTGATACTCAAGGAAGGGACGATTTGCAACAGGTACAAGGGGTTTGGGGCGCTGATACGTGAGCGGGCGCAGTCGCGTACCTAATCCTCCTGCTATGATGATTCCTTTCATAATCTACACTTTCTGTTTAGTATTTTCAGACTGCGTTACTCCATAGTAAACTGATATAGATATGCGGTGAGTGCAGTTAGAATAGTTCACCCTCTCCCATCCCTATACCATCCCAATAGCGTTCCCCCAATATAATCGCCACGTAATCGTCTAGAGGTACGGGAGGGGTACGGAGGCTACGGGGCAGAAGGCGTTGCCAGCCCTTTGGAGGGTGCGTATTTACATAGCGTTCACGAGCTAAGAGGGTGGTGTACGCTTCAGGCACTAGCAGAAGAGGTGTAGCGAGTTCGGCAGACCGCAGAGTAGCCAGAATAGGTCGAGAACCCGTACCGCTTCCCAAAACGAGTGCAGTGGGTTCATACGTCTCTATAAGCCGCTTAACCTCGTTTACAAGAGCCTCTTTCAAAACGACACTCTGCCAAAGAACCACTTTGTCAGAGCGAACTACGGCTATACCACACTTCGCGCTACCAGGGTCTATGGCGACAACAAACTGTGTTTTCATACACGGTTTTTGGGGCGCGACAAGCGAAATTTGAGGCGCAGTGGGTCTGCGGAATTCAGGTTGCGCTCGGCAATCGCAGTCACCTCCACTTCCCCTCCCATCTTTCTTAATCTATCCGTCAAATCTACCAACTCTGACGCACCAAAGAGCCCAACTTGAGGTACACCAGAGGCTCTGTCTAGTTGAGGAATGGTGCCTGCTTCAACAGCGGCATTTCGGACATCCTCTTGAAGGAACTGCACAACCAAATCTCGTCCGCTAATCCCTCCACAACAGATGTATCCTCTTGTGTGCCTGGGTAGTACTTACTGCTCATAAGGCGCACTGCAAGACCATTTTCACCTTTACCTGCCCCTTTTAGTTGCGCCATAGCACTAGCATCCATGACCAAGGAGTTCAGGGTTTTTCGCAAATCTTCTCTATTTACGTTTGTATCCAGGGTTTGACGAGCCACAACCTCTCCAGAGGGAAGGATAATCCGCTGAACACGCAAATTCAGGTAGTCTGAAAAAGCGCTCTTCGCTCCACTGAGGAAAGCGAGCAACTCCTTACGGTCTTTCACAAGGGTCTCAATACCCTCTCTCAGGTCTTTAATCTCTCGGTTTGCTCTCTCAATATCCTTCTGGTTCGCATCGTTCAGTTCTGTATTTACACGTTTCAATACATTATTTACGTTAGTGAGTTCGCCATT
>JAPLCR010000419.1 GCA_026392135.1 Armatimonadota bacterium | reverse complement strand
GAGCGTTTCCACTCTAAATACGTGGATTCGTTAAACCTAAACGACTGGGACACTATTCTGAGTCTACGCCCTGCCTGATAGAGAGAAGGTATCCCTCACATAGGCGAATGGCAAACTACTCTTCGGCTTTTGCTTCTATACTAGGCTGGTCTGAAACAAGAGGCTCCAGAACGGGATAGGGCTTATCGTCCAGAAGGGCTTGCACCAGTTGGCGCAGTCGCTCTGCCCCCTTCTCATAACCTGCTCCCCCTCGCAAACCTCCCGTCAGCTCCTCGGCAGTTACCGGTTTCCCGAAGCGTATAATCAGACGCTTCCCTATTCGACGCGGTTTCAACTCCCCGTAGGGCATCATCTCATTCACACGAAGCATAGCAACTGGCAGTATAGGTGCTTGGGCGTGTTGCGCGATAAGGAGAACTCCGGGTAGAAAGGGTTGCAGCTTTGCATCCTCGCTCAGTTTGCCTTCAGGGAAGATAACGACCGCTTCCCCCGCTTTCAAGAGCTGCTCTGCCCGTTTTAAGGCGGCTCTATCCGCACTGTAACGCTTGATAGGAAAACCGTGTAGCCATACTATCACCTTACCCCAAAACTTCATAGCGAACAGCTCCTCCTTCGCCATGAAGTAGCAGGCGCGGGGAAGCGCAAAGCCGATAACAGGTGGATCGCCATCGCTAAAGTGATTAGGCGTAACGAGAACGCCCCCTTTGCGAGGTACGTTCTCCCGCCCTTCAAAGCGAATCCCACCCACCCAACTCAGTAGTATCCTCAATAGAACCCAAACGATAGTGCGTACTGTCCAGAACCGCATGAAGAACCCCTCTTGTTAATCTGTACTGCATAAAAGACGAGCCTATTCGTCTACTTAGGCTCCATCCCTAACTGCCAGTAGAGAAACCCCTGCTCATCGGCGGCATCCTCTATCACCTTGTTGATAGGCTTACCGCCGGAATGCCCCGCTTTCGTATCGTAGTGTAGAAGAATCGGCTTGTCGGAGCCGTTTGCCCACTGAAGCAGAGCCGCCATCTTTCGCGCATGAAGAGGCGCAACCCGCGTGTCCGCATCCCCCGTCACAAACATGGTCGCAGGGTATTCTGTCCCCTTCTTTACATTGTGATAGGGCGAGTATGCGTGGATGTATTTGAACTGCTCTGGGTTCTCCGCAGAGCCGTACTCAGGAACCCAGAAACGAGCTATCAAGAACTTATGGAAGCGCACCATATCTAACAGAGGAACCGCGCAGATAACGGCGCGGAACAGGTCAGGGCGTTGCGTAAGAGCCGCACCGACCAGTAGCCCCCCGTTGCTGCCTCCCATTATCGCGAGGCGTTTGGAGTTCGTGTACCTGTTTGCAATAAGCCACTCGCCCGCCGCAATAAAGTCGTCGAAAACGTTCTGCTTCTTCTCCAGCATCCCCGCTCTATGCCACGCCTCCCCATACTCCCCGCCGCCTCGCAGGTTCGCAATCGCATAGACTCCGCCATTCTCTGCCCACATCGCGATATTCGCCGAGAAGGAGGGGGTCATACTCAGGTTGAATCCGCCGTAGCCATAGAGGAGAGTTGGGTGGTTTCCATCCAATAAAAGCCCCTTCTTGTAGATGAGAAACATGGGTATCTTCGTCCCATCCTTAGAGGGGTAGAAGACCTGCTTCACTTCAAACTGAGAAGGGTCTATCGGGATGTTGAGCTTTGCCCACTCCGTTTCGGTGCGTTTGCCTATGTCAAAGCGATAGATGGTACGCGGGAGCGCGAAAGAGGCATAAGTATAGAACGCCTCTTTACGCTTCCACGAACCGCTTACGCCGCTGGCGGTTCCGAGTGTGGAGAACTTAATCTCCCCATCCGGGGCACCGTCCGGCTTATAGATGCGGATATGGGAAGCAACATTTTCAAGGTAGTTCACAAAGATGCGTCCACCCACAAAGGAGAGACTCTGGAGTACCGACGTTGGGTTTTCAGAGATAATCTCTTTCCACTTGCTCTTATCGGGGTCATTCAAGTCTACTTTGAGAACACGTCCATTGGGGGCGTTCCAGTTCGTCTCAAGATAGAGGGTTTCGCCAATAATATGTGGGGAGAATTTCGCCACAATATCGTTGACTATAGGGATAATCTCTGAGCCTTCCACCGTAAGGTCTTTAATATAGACATCTGTTTTACTTGCGGCAGAGCCAAAATAAAAGGTGAAAAGGAGATAGTGCCCATCCTCTGATATATCAACACCTACTCCCTGGCTGGGAGTGTACTTCTCGCCAAAAATAAGCGAAGCCTCTTTAGGGTCTGCACCAAAAACATGATGACGCACACGAGGTCCTTCAGCCTCCTGATGCCCGAAGTACACACTCTTATTATCCGCTGTAAAAGCCACCCCTGAATAGCGTGCGCGAGGCAGAACGTCCTTCAAAGGCTTCTGGCTTGCTGTCGCCATAAAGTGGACTTCTACCTCGTCCTCGCCTCCGCGTTGTATACCATAAGCGAGCATCTCACCGTCTTGCGATATATCCATTACCTGGACAGAAACTGTCTTGTCTGCGCTCATTATGTTTGGGTCGAGTAACGGCTCCTCCGCGCCCTTATCTCCCTTACGGCGATAGAGTACGGGCTGGTCTTGATTCGCCAACCGCTTAGAGTAGTAGTAGTACCCTTTACGCTCTGTGGGGGTGTTGATAACATCTATCTTCAACAACTCAGAGAGCCGCTTTTCAAGTTTTGCACGCCCCTTCCAGCTACTTAGAAGCGACTTTGTGTGGGCGTTTTGAGTCGTAACCCAAGCACGGGTCGCAGGGCTTGTCTGGTCTTCGAGCCAACGATAAGGGTCGCTGATACTGACACCGTGAAGTACATCCACAACCTCTTCACGACGAGTGACGGGCGCAGAGGTCTCTTGTGCAGAGAGAGCAGAGGGAGAGGAGGTGAGTGCCATAATACCGAGTGTCAACCAGAGAAATACTCCAGTTCCACCTCGGTTTGTAAAGTAGAAGGAAAAGGGGTTGTTCTGCATGGTTGTTCCTTTCTGGGAAGCGTTTTGGTGAGCGCGAAGGTGTGTTCTTTGATTATAGCACGTTCACGCTAAACAGTGAACACCACTACGATGCGTTCATCCTAAGCATTTTACGAGTCCACCTTGCAAATTGGAGTGTGTGTAGAGTATAATAAAACCCACTAAGGCGAGGTAGCTCAGTTGGCTAGAGCATACGGTTCATACCCGTAGGGTCGGGAGTTCAAATCTCCCCCTCGCTACTCTCTCGCTTGTATAGAGCGGTCAAAGCAAAATAAAAGGGTCAGGAAGCGAAAAACGCTTCCTGGCCCTTTTTGCCGATTCCCTCTCCCCATTCAAGAGGATTCGCTCAACCTTGCGTGGAAACTACCGTATCACTGAGACAGACCAACAAGACGCAGAAGACACCACTTGAGAGGAAATCCGTATGCACCTACCATCTAAGAACGCTTTGGGCGAGCCTCCTGTAACACTCACGGAAGAGCAGAAATACATCCTAGACACAAAAGGCTGGCTCCTCGTTCCAAGTGTGTTAGCCCCCGCTGAAATTGAGGAGATGCGCGATTTCACCTACCGTCTCCACAGAGACCCACAGTCAGTTCCTATTGAAGAGAGGTCTCCGGTAGGGGGTTGTCTGCAACGCTTGATAGACCACCCCGTCATCGTGGGTTTTATGAACGAATTTGTAGCGCACCACTGGCTCGCAACAGAGGAGGGCTACGGCTTTCGGCTAGAGGGAACCTTCTCAACGATACGCACAAAAGGCGCAAACAACTTTAGCCCGCACGGTGGAAGCGGGCTTTTCAACTTTCCCGGAAACTCGCACACCTATAGCTGCTATCCGGGCGCGGCGAACAGCGGTCTCACCCGCGCCGTATGGGAGTTGAATCCAGTACGGGCGGGGGAGGGAGGAACGCTCTTCCTAACAGGAAGCCATAAGGCGGCGTTCAAAGCTCCCGCCTCCGTCAACGACCCCGCCTCTCCGCTGTGGGAGGCGTACAGCTGTCCGGCGGGTTCGCTTCTCTTCTTTACAGAGGCTATCACGCATACAGGGGCGGAGTGGACGAACGAAGAGTGGGACAGAGTGGCTATCTTCAACTGCTACAACACCATCAATGCGAAGTGGCACGCTTGGCATCCCCACCCAGAGCTGTATGCAGCCATGCCGCCCCTGCGCCAGAGCCTTGTACGCTCCGTTCACTGCGAAAGCAATCAGGTAGGAGAGCGTCCTAAGTAGGGGATACTGCTCTGTAGCACAGCTCTCTCAGGCACTACTCCAACACCACCATAACTTGAAGAAAGCCCCCATGACAAAGCCTCCGTCACAATCTACTTATAGCCGTTGCGACTGTGGGTTCTACACTATCGCAGAAGACAGCCACTGCCCGAATTGTGGTAGTGACCACCGCAAAGCAACGAGCGTGAGAGGTAACACAGGGGATTTGTGTCTAACTTTGAGTATACCTGTGCTTCTGTTTTGCTTAATTGCCTTTAGTTCGCTCGCTCTTCAAATGCAGCTACCTTTATCTGCGATATATCTCACCCTTTTCAGTGCGTTATGCGTTATGCGTTATGGTTACGGGATGGTATCTTACTCGAAAACGGACACACCCTGTAAACATAAGGAAGAGTGAAGCTCTTCTTGAATCACGCCTTGAACACCTTACCTTTAAGCAGAAGGAGTTGGGTGTAACCCTAAGCCAACTTAGGGACTCTCTCTAGT
>JAPLCR010000406.1 GCA_026392135.1 Armatimonadota bacterium | reverse complement strand
TTTGCATGGCTTCGATAACTGCCCAGACAGCCTCGAAGCCTTGCTCATAGATAGATGGGAACTCTTCACGGGTTAGCATAGTTCTATTCTCGGAGACTTTCTAACCGAATCCTACTCTTTTCATAGGGTGAGTAGTTACCTTTTCAGAAACTTGCGGAACCGTATCTTGATTCCATGCGAAACTCACTCCGCAGTCACCCCAGTAGGGGTTCATAATATCGTGTGACAATAAAAGAAGAGGCTTGAGAAGGTGTTGACGAATCATCTCGTCTCTAGTAGCGACAGAAGTGTCGTACTCGGCACTACGACGTACATTCACACCATGAACAAAAACAACAGCCATCTTTCTTACCTCACTCAGGAGTAACAGTATAATTACCAAATTGATTATTCATTATAAACGATAAATCTGTCCAATTGCAAGCGTTTTTTTGTCCTGTACACTGATTTTATTGTTACTCTTCTGTATATTTAGGATGCTCATGGTCTTACCTCTTTTTAAGACAGACAGGCGCAAGTGTTACGAAGATGTGGGTAGCTGCAACAGCTGAATGAGGTTGTTTTCGGTATCGCGAAACGAGGCAAAAGTCGCGCTTCCGTCGGTAGTCGGCGGCACGAAAAACCCGACTCCTTGCGCTGTCAGCTCCTTAAAGGTCGCCTCTACGTCGTCCACCGTCAGCGAAAGCGAAACAGCGTTGATATTGCGGTTAATCTCCGGTATAGGCTCCGGCGAGAGCATTAGCCCCACGCCCTCCTCGAAGACAACCCAATCCTCTTCCTCAAATCGGACGGTAAACCCTAAAACATCTCGGTAGAAGCGCAGTGCTCTTTCGATATTGTCCACTAGCACCATCGCCATCACGCCTTGTATCTGCACGAAATCTCTCCTTTTATTCTACTCTCTACGATTATACGCCCGAAAGTGGCGAGACTGTGCAGGGATTAGCGATTTTCCTAGAGAAATTGAGGGTATTAACCTACCCTTAGCAAGGAGAGACCATTTGGGAAAGTTTACTACGGCATGGAAAGATACGGAAACCACGCATCACGCTACGGCGGAACAGGTCGCCTTCTACCGAGAACAGGGCTACCTGAAATTCGGACGCATCTTCACGCAGTCCGAGATGAATGCGCTACGCGACCACGTAGAGGAGATGATAGCCGCGCTACCGGAAGGCAAACGCCCGGAAGAGTTAGATGTACCCCACTTTAACGACCCTTGGCTCTTTCGCTATCTCACCGACAGCCGTGTACTGGATGTTATTGAGGACTTCATCGGGCAGGACATCGTGCTCTGGTCGAGCCACTTTATTGCGAAGCCCAAAGGCAACGGCAAAGCCGTCCCTTGGCACACCGACGGCGCGTACTGGCATCAGCACCTCCAGCCAATGAGCGTGATAACCCTCTGGCTTGCGGTAGACGAGTCTACCGTAGAGAACGGCTGTATGCGCGTTATCTCTGGAACGCACGCCTCCGTGCAGAGCGCGATAGATATTTACGAACCTGTAGATAAATCACGTAACGTTTTCCCAACTCAACTGCCTAAACAGTTTATAGACGAAGAGAAGACCGTGAATCTGGAGCTTGCGATTGGCGAGTGTCACTTCCACGACGCTTGGACGATTCACGGCTCAAACCCGAACCACTCTGAAAACAGGCGGTGCGGCTACACCATGCGCTATATGCCCGCCACGGTGCGTCATGTTCCACCGGAGGGGGGGACACATCGTATCTACCTTGTACGCGGCGAAGATAGAACGGGCGGATTCAACCGCTACACGCCGCTACCAGAGTTCTAAGCCTAACCCCCGAACTTAACCTCACCCTAGCCCTCTCCTTCGCAAAGGAGAGGGAATCTGGTGGTATGAAGGCGGTAGGTTAGTCCCGTTATCGCACTAGCGGCAGGAAGATTCCTCTCCTTGTGAAGGAGAGGCTAGGTGAGGTTATGTGAAGCTTCCCAGAGCCCTGAACTCTTACGAAGGAGAGGCGGGGCGAGGCTACAAGAGTCCGCTTTTACAAATTTAGACCAAAGAGGTTGATACCAATGGAACGAGATTTGCTTAAACGAGTTGTGTTTTGCACCCTGCTGACCATTGGGGCGTTACCCGCCCTGACCGCATGGAGCATCCCGCCCGTCGCCAAAAATGAGGAGGCGCAACGCTTTTTTGAGGAGAAGGTACGCCCCATCCTCTATGACCGTTGCACTACCTGTCATGGCGAAACTCAGCAGATGGCGGGGCTACGCCTCGATAGCCGGGCGGCTATGCTGAAAGGCGGCAAGAGCGGCGCGGTTATCGTTCCAAACGACCCCTCAAAAAGCCTCCTCATTCAGGCGATACAGCAAGAGGGGCGGCTCAAAATGCCTCCGAGCGGCAAACTCTCCCCCCTCGAAATCAACGTATTCACGCAGTGGATAGCGCAGGGTGCAGTGTGGGACGATGTAAAACAGCCGAGTCCTGCCGATACCCTCGCGCAGAAGCGCAACTTCTGGGCGTTTCGCCCCGTTCAGCGTTCCGTTTCGCCGAAAGTCGCTATCCCACAGTGGGTAAAGAGTCCGATAGACGCTTTTGTTCTCGCGAAGTTGGAGGCGAAAGGGCTACGCCCCGCCCCTCCCGCAACAAAGACCGCTCTCCTACGGCGCGTCAGTTTTGACCTTACCGGACTGCCTCCTACGCCTAAAGAGGTTCAGGAGTTTCTTGCCGATAAGTCGCCGAACGCCTACGAGAGGGTGATTGACCGCCTGCTCGCCTCCCCGCGCTATGGGGAGCGATGGGGGCGGCACTGGCTAGACGTAGTACGCTATGCGGACTCGATGGATGCACGCGGGCTGGGCGGCGAGGGCGATATCTCAGAGGCGTGGCGGTATCGAGACTGGGTGGTTCAAGCCGTTCAAAACGATATGCCCTACACAGAGTTCGTTAGCAATCAGATAGCGGGCGACATTCGCCCCGCAAAAACCTCTGGGGCTATGAATGTATCGGGGACGATTGCGACGGGCTACCTCGCGATTGGAAACTGGGGCAACGGCGACGCAGACAAAGAGAAAATTCTGACCGATATTGTGGACGACCAAGTAGACGTTATCTCGCGGGGAATTATGGGTCTGACGCTAGGTTGCGCCCGTTGCCACGACCACAAATTCGACCCCCTTAGTACAAAAGACTACTATGGGCTGGCGGGTATCTTCTTTAGCACGCATATTCTGCCAAAGTTCACCCCCAAAGGAGCTGGTGAAACACCTCTCAAAATCGCGCTTATCTCCCCAGAAGAGAAGGAACAACGCGATAAAGCGAACGTCCGTCTGACCGAAATTAGCAAACAGATGCAGGAGATTCGCACTTCGCCCCGAAAGCGAAGCGGGACTCTCTCTCGCCGACTTCGCGAAGCGTGAAAACCTCCACGCCTACGCGCTGCGCCAGTGGCGGCAGTATCTGGGCTTTACGAACGACTACCAGCGTATGACCACCCCCATCCGCTCATTAGGCGGCGCGGGCGTGGACGGTTGGAAAGGGAGCGGCGACACCCCTTCCGCACTTGTCAATCAGACGGATGTGGCGCGACAGATTTTGACCTTTAACCTGCCTCCCCGCTCCGTAAGTATGCACCCAAGCCCCAATAGCGGCGTACTCGTCGAATGGGAGAGTCCTATCGCGGGAACAGTACGAGTGCAGGGCGGGGTGAAGGATGCCGACCCCGCTTGCGGCGACGGCGTTGTGTGGGAGGTGGTGAGAGTGCAGAGCGGCAAAGCGACGACTCTCGCGAAGGGCGCGTTTCCGAATAGCGGAGAGCAGAAATTCTCACAGGGCGAAGGCGCTGAGAGCCTGAACGCAGTAACGCTTCGCGCTGGAGATAGGCTTCAGTTGCAGATTCTCCCGAAACAGGGACACGCCTGCGACACGACTACCGTTGACTTTGAGATTTCCACCACAAACGGCAAGCAGGCGTGGAATCTGGCGAAGGAGCTACTCGCCTCGTTCCAACATCCCAATTCCGATAGCGCGTCGCTCTGGAAGTTCTGCGATATGAGCCAAAAGGAGAAGCAAGCCCCCGAATCCCGCGCCGCCATGTACTATCGGCAGGCGGTAGAGCAAGCCAAAATTGACCCTAAGAAGATAGCGTCCGTGCGAAAATTCGCGGAGGTATTCGCGGACAGTTTTCAACCCGCCGAGGGGCAAAACCCCTTCGCGTTCCGTGGCGAGAGCGACCAGACCGCCCTCCCCGAAGCGGTTCGCAAGCAACTGATTGCGCTGGCGGAGGAGGAGAAGACTCTACAGGCTACCGCCGCCGCGCCCGTTATCTACGCAAACGGGGCGCAGGAGGGCGGCTGCCCTGAAACGCCTTACGCGGGCTTCCACGATGCGCGTGTCCATCGGCGCGGTAGTTACGCTCAACTGGGCGATGTCGTGCCGCGCAGGTTCCCGACAATTCTCGCAGGAGACGCTCAGCCGCCCATTACGCAGGGAAGCGGACGGCTTCAACTGGCGCAGTGGCTCACGAGTGCGAAGCACCCCCTTACGGCGCGAGTCTTCGTGAATCGTGTGTGGCAACACCACTTTGGCGAGGGCATCGTGCGAACGACGAACAACTTCGGACTGTTAGGAGAGCGTCCTACCCATCCGGAACTACTCGACTGGCTGGCTAGCGAGTTTATGCGGCAGGGCTGGTCTCTCAAAAAGCTGCATAAAACGATACTCCTCTCGAACACCTATCAGCAGTCGGGCGTAGTGTCGAAAGAGGCAAAACTCAAAGATAGCGATAACCGTCTCTTAAGTCGAATGCCGCGCAGAAGGTTGGAGGCAGAGGCGATTCGTGACAACCTGCTTTTTGTCGCAGGAAAACTGGACTCGCATATTGGCGGCTTAGGCGATAGAGACATTAACTCGATGCGCCGAACCCTCTACGTGATGACGGTTCGCTCAGAGCGGAGCGGGTTCGGCTCTCTCTTCGATGTCGCCGATTCGACGGGTATCACAGAGAAGCGTATCACCTCCACCGTCGCCCCGCAAGCCCTCTTCCTGCTGAATAGCCCCTTCGCTTTGGCGCAAGTGGAAAACGTCGCGCAACGCATGACGACGGAAACGCCTAGCGCAACAGACAGAGCGCGTGTTCAGTGGCTCTATCGAACCCTTTACGGGCGGGAGGCTTCGGAGGTAGAATGTAACATCGGCGCGAAGTATGTCGCATCTGCGGGGCAAAGCGGGTGGAGAGAGTACATTCAGGCGCTTCTGTGCGCCAACGAGTTCTTGTACGTAGATTAGTTGAGGAGACACAGTCATGGTGTTGAAGGAACCTATGTCGAAACAGGAGTGGAGACGTAATAATCGGCGTTTTGTAGGGCGTACGCTCCTACTCTTTACGCTCATTGGGCTGGTCATCTACTATGGCTGGATACAGCCTTTTCGTAACCGCCTCGCCAATGTCCATGTTGTTCTAAAACAGCCATGAACCCGACAAAGTGGCTATCGGGGCTATCCCGCGAAGATAAGAAGGGGTTAGCCCTACTCGCTCTGGTCGTGATTTTGGGGCTATTCTTGCGCGTTGAGGGGATACGCTGGAGCCTACCGGATGCGCGTCATCCACTCGCCACCTACCACCCCGACGAACTGATAAACCTCGAAGCCGCCCTCAAGGTAGATATTCCCCACCTCCAACTCGATACCGAGTTCTACAACTACGGCGCTCTCTACTTCTACATCGTCAGTTTCGCGCACACGGTAGCGCGAGGTTGGGGCTTTATCCCCTCCACGCCGCAGAGCGTCACCGCTCTCATGCCGGAAGCCGCCCCCGAACGCGCCGCCCTCTTCCTTGTCGGGAGGAGTGTGACCGCCATTATGGGGACGCTCACCATAGTCGCCGTCTACTTTCTCGGAAGGCGGCTCTATGGGCGAAGGGCGGGGCTACTCGCCGCGCTACTCTACGCTGTCGCGCCTCTCGCCGTCGTTCACGCGCACTTCCTGACAGTAGACGTTCCCGCTACCTTTTTTGTCACAATGGCACTACTCTGGGCGGTTCGCCTCCTCGAAAAGCAGAACTGGTCGAACTACGTACTCGCGGGGGTGTGGGTTGGGTTAGCGATTGCTACGAAGTACAACACGGGGCTAGTCCTTATCGCGCCGATAGTCGCGCATATCAAGAACCGGATACCGGAAGCGTGCCAACTCCACCGCAAAGCCCACTTCACAGTCATGCTGATAGCGATGGGATTCGCGTTTATTATCGGCTGTCCGGGACCTCTGCTCAACTGGAACGCCTTCTGGAACGGAACCTATCCGGGTTCGGGAGTCTACTATGAACTTTTTGTCCACTCCCGCGAAGGGCATGGCGACCTCTTCGTACAGACGGGCTTTGGAGGATGGTATCACCTAGTGGTTTCGTTGAACTGGGGACTTGGGACGTTTCTACTGTTGTTTTGCCTTGTCGGGCTAGGCTATATCGCTTCGCGCCGTCGCACCGGCGATCTCATTCTACTCTCGTTCTTTGCACTCTACTACCTCTCTTCGTGCTTTTCAGCGGTGCGATTCGCCCGTTATATGCTTCCGCTCTTTCCCGTTTTGTGCTTATTCGGGGCGAGCCTCTTGACTCTCAGTTCAAAGCGTTCAAGGAGATGGAACTCTGTTTATATTTTTGCGTTTGTCGTCGCGCTTTTTCCAATAATGGAGACATCTATTTATATAGGGGCTATGAAGGGACAGGATCCCAGAGACGACATCGCTGACAACCTGGAGAAGACTGCACCACAAGGGGCGACAATCGGCTTTGCTAAAACACCCTGGTTCTACTCGCCTCCAATTTCGCCCTACTTTGGAGCACCATCCGCGCCCGTAAGGCGAAAGGCGATGGAAGACACAGCGCGCTTTCATCTAAAAATATCAGAAAAGGAGTGGGATGCCTCTCTATTAGAGACTGCCCCCGATTACATAGCACTATCGAATCTTGAAACACAGCACTCCGTAAACCGACTCCAACGGGAAGAGGCAGTGCGATTTGTCAATACGCTCAAAGATACAAATGAATACCCATGGCGCGTCACGCCGTTCAGCTTCACAGAGCCTCGTGAGTATAGAGCAGGAGGATTCAAAGAGGAAGCTTTCTTCAAATTGGCGAACACATTCCGCGATGAAAGCCTCATACCAGAAGATATTTTGTATATCATGCCATCCATCACTCTATATGAGTCGCGAAGAATTATACTTTTGCAAACGCAAGAGCGTGACCGCCGCACCAAAAGACGATAGGCACTTATACGAACTCCCATCATATACTTGCAACTCCTGTATCTCAAACCCGCGTAGGATACGACAAGTGAACAAGAGGAGTTCGTATTACAAGCATCGCGGAAGCGTTTTGGATAAGGAGTAACCGCATCATGCAAAACAAAGGCGTTCTCATTCTCGTTCTGTGGATAGCGGCGCTCACGCCCTGCCGCGCCCAAATCACGCCCCCCGACTCCGCCTACGCGCCTCTGATAGAGGCGGGAAAATCCCTCGCCCAAAACCAAGTGCTCATAACTGCATCTGCGAAGGATGCGACGTTGAGTGAAAAACGCGCCGCCCTCTTTAATACCGCCATCAACCACGCTTTCTATAAGACTCGCGTGTGGCTCGATACCCCTCTCGACGTATCCGCCCCGCTAGCTCTGGATGGCAGCGGCATATCTATGTTCGGGGGGGCTAGACAGGTAGCGCGTATTTTCAACGTAGCCATCTACGTTCAGTTCGCGGACGGCAAAACGCGCGAGGCGATAGACACGACTCGCGACGGGTTGCGACTCGCCTACGCGCTGGAGCGTCATAGCCTGCTTGGCTGGATGACGGGAGTGGCTATCGAATCCATGATATTGAACACTATCACGGAGCGATTAAATCAACTCTCTGAAGTCGACTGCAAGCGTCTCTTCAAACTTGCGGAGGACTGGGCGAAGACGGCGAACCTGCTAGAAGTCGCGTTGGAGAGAGAGCGATTGGCGGGGTTGGCGCAGTTAAAGAGTCAGCCCGGACAGACCGCCGAACAGTGGAAGCTCATGGAGGCACAGGTGACGAAAGCCTATCAGCAGGTCGTGCAACAGCAGAGACAGCCCTATTGGGAGCGTGGTGAACTGACGCTACCAGAGGGCGGAGACACATCGAAGGAGGCGGGAGAGGCACTTACGGGGCTACTGCGCCCTGTATTTCAGCAGGTCTCAGATAGACCCGTGCGCCGCTTGGCGCAGGCGCGGTTGCTGGGGTGTCACGCCGCGATTCGCCAGTTCCGATGGGAGAATCGCCGCCTACCCACCACGCTAGGAGAGTTGAAAATCGGGGATATGGCGACAGACCCTTATACGGGTATGGAGTTCAACTATAAGGTCAAAATGGAGACGTTCACGTTGGAGAGTGTAGGAGGCTATGCGCGGGACGATAAAGGGACGCTCGACAAAGAAAAGCGTATCCCTGTAACGCTTATGCCGTAAAAATATAGACACCAATCAGGCAAGTTTAAGGGCGTTGTGACATTCCCCCCAGAAGTCACAACGCCCTTATCTTGCCCTTCCGCTCAAAATGTAGTTTCTATGTGTCAGCATTTTGTGGAAGGAATTGGGCTACTCGAAGCGCCCCCCGGCGCTCTTATAGCACATCTGTATATAACAGCTTCATCCTTATAGACGGTTCCTGATAGTTTGTCTGTTCGGACTAGACAGAAGTTTTCCAAAAAACTTTTCTTGTCTGCTGCACGCGCATATTTGAGTGCGCTCAACTCTGATTCTATTATAACATTGTTAGTTAAATTTGACAAGAGGGTTTTTCAGAATTTTTGTAAAATTTTACTAGACATTCCTACTGATAAGCCTACCTTGCGGTTTTTGCCCATGCCCTGTATAATGTGGGCATGAATCCCAATACGAAACAGCCTATTCAGGAGACACTCGACCTCCTCCGAAGCGCAACGCGCAACACTCCTTACGACGGAAAGCTCTTTCTGGTCGGTGGGTTGATTCGCGATCAACTGCTTGGTATTCCTTACACCAACGACCTCGACATTGTGCTGGAGGGGGATGCGCCCGCCCTCGCCCTCTGCCTACACAAAAAAGGCGTTGCGCTCCACTACCCCGTCACCTATCCGCGCTTCGGCACAGCGATGGTTCATGTTGGAGAGCGCGGAACGGAGGGAAGCATGGTGGAGCTGGTATCGGCGCGTTCGGAGAGTTACCAGCCCGATTCGCGAAAGCCCGACGTGCAGAACGGAACCCTTAAACAGGACGCTTTTCGGCGTGACTTCACTCTCAATACGCTCATGGAGAACCTCCACACGGGCGAGAGGCTAGACCTAACAGGGCGCGGCTACGATGACCTCAAAAGTGGAACGATTCGCACGCCTCTCGAACCGCGTATCACGTTTTTCGATGACCCCCTGCGAATGTTGCGGGCGGTTCGGTTCGCAGCGCGGTTCAGCTTTACGATTGAAGTGGAGACCTATCAAGCCATTCAGCAGGAGGCGCAACGCCTCGCGCCTCCTGCCATCTCTCACGAACGTATACGAGACGAGTTTGTGAAGATACTCAAACTACCCGGCACGAGTGCAAGGCGCGGCTTGGAGGCACTTCTTGAGTTGCGCCTTTTAGAGCAATTTCTGCCGGAGATGCTCCCGATGGTCGGCTGCACTCAGGGAAGTTGGCATAGGTGGGACGTGTGGGCGCATACTCTCACTGCGTTAGAGTTTTTACCCGATGATGCACCTCTCGAAACGCGACTCGCGCTTCTCTGGCACGACATAGGCAAGCCGCCCACGCGCTCCGAAGAGAGCGGGCATATACGCTTTTTCGGACACCCTAAGGTTGGTGCGGACAGCGTGCGCTCTATAATGAACCGCCTCAAGTTTCCCAACGACGAGATTCGAGATGTCACAGCACTCGTCAACCTGCACATGAGACCCGGCGACTACCGCTCTGAGTGGACGGATGCGACGGTTCGACGCTTCATTCGAGACTGCCACCCCCGCCTCGAACAACTTTTCACGCTGGTAGAGTGCGACCGCGCCGCCACCAACATCCCGCCCGAAGAGGCGGCGAACCTGCCGGAACTTCGCGCTAGAATTATTGAGCAGAACGCGCTGACGAATGTCGCGCTGATAACGAGTCCGCTTAACGGAAATGAGATAATGGAGATACTGGGCGTAGGGCGTGGCGTTGAGTTGAAGTACGCGAAGGAGTTTCTTACGAATGAGGTGATTGAGGGGCGGCTGGGCGAGCGAGATACGGAGAGCGCGGTGGAGAGGCTGAGGGAGTGGTGGAGAGTGCAGAGTAGTTGAGAGGCGCGTCACGCTTTTACCGGAAACTAGCGTGTTTACCACTATTTTCAAGTTTTTTGTGAGTTGAAAAGGTTTTCGGTTTTTGGGGAGGATTAGGCTTGTATAATAAAAGTGGAGAGGAGTGATAGTATTTCGATTACAAATCCCAACCCTCTTAGAGTACAAGACCTCGCCAAGGAGTCCCGTATGAAATCAAATGGGTGTGTTTCACTTGAGTTGAGAACGGGGTTCCATTTTGGGATGCGTCCGCGAACAACGCGACAAGCAGTGCAACAAGCCCCCTCGCTTGAAGCCCCTCACACAGGCTTTTAACCTCAAACCAGT
>JAPLCR010000040.1 GCA_026392135.1 Armatimonadota bacterium | reverse complement strand
GAACAAGACGAGCGCGGAGAACAACTGCCGCGCTAAGACAGGCTCTCTCTCGAACGTGCGTAGCCTGAGCGGTTACGTGACAACGCAGGATGGAGAGCCTCTGGTCTTCTCGATTTTGATGAACCACTACAAACACCCGAAAGTCAGTGCGCGCGAACTACAAGACAAAATCGTCGTCCTGCTGGCGAACTTTCGCCGCCAAACTTTAATTGATCCGGAAGCCCATCCATGACACCCGCCCCTCTTGTTCACTCTCGCGCCACTATTCTGCCTGCGCCTAGCGTAGCCCCTGTCATCGCGACCTACCCTATTCCCACCCTTGAAAAGGGTGCCGTTTTACTGAAAACCATCGCCTCTGAGGTTTGCGGCACAGACGTTCATCTGTGGCATGGGCGGTTGGCAGGGGTTCCGTACCCCCTGATTCCGGGTCATGTCAGTATTGGAAAGGTTGCCGCTATTGAGGGTGATGTGCGCGACGTGGAGGGGAACCCCGTAGGCATCGGTGAGATGATGACCTTCTTGGATGTGCATGGGACGTGCGGGGCGTGCTGGTACTGCCTTGTGGCGAAGGCAAGCACACGCTGTCCGCATCGGAAGGTGTATGGCATCACGTTTGGCGCGGAGGAGTCGCCAGGGTTAGGGGGCGGCTGGTCGGAGTATATCTACCTGCGTCCGGGTACGAAACTGCTGAAGCTCGCCCCAAATGTCTCTCCAGACGCTTTTATTGGGGCGGGTTGCGGATTGCCGACGGCTGTTCATGCGATTGAGTTGGCGCGTATTCAGTTGGGGGATAGAGTTTTGATACAGGGGAGTGGTCCCGTCGGGCTGAGTTGCGCGGCGTTGGCGTTGTTGAGCGGAGCGGGGTGGGTAGGCATGATAGGGGCACCTGTGAATCGGTTAGAAATGGCGCGTAAAATCGGGGTGGACTGGACGCAGGATGTTTTTGAGACGACTCAGGGTGAGCGGCTTCGCGCCGTGCGAGACATCACGGGCGGACGCGGGGCGGACGTGGTGATTGAGGCGAGCGGGAACCCCTCAGCGGTTCTGGAGGGGTGCGCCCTGACGCGGGATGCGGGACGCTATGTTATCGTAGGGCAGTACACAGATAACGGAGTTGTGGAGCTAAACCCTCACCTTGACATTAACAAGAAACACCTCGAAATTCGTGGGTGCTGGGGTTCGGATTTCAGCCATGTGTACCGCGCTATGAGCGTTCTTTCACGCTTTGATAGGCAGATAGGGTGGGCGCAACTGATTACGCGTCGGTACGAGTTGGATTCAGTTCAACAGGCATTGGAAGATGTGGAGCAGAGGCGCGTGGTGAAAGCGGTGATTGCGCCGAATGGAGGTGTGTAGGCAGTTCGCTAGGTTTTGTTAGATTGAAAACTAATGCAGTCCGAGAACCATTTCGAGAAGTCGTTCGCTTATCTGAAACGATGTCTGCCTGAGTTTAGAAACGGCTTCGGGCAACGAAATCATCTGCGCGTTCGCCGCCTCAATTAGAACTCCCAGCGTTCCGGTAATGGAAAGCCCATGCGCGTTTGCTAGGGAGCGTCCGCGTCGCTCATCTATCAACAGCAGCGCATTAAACCTCATGGCAAGGGTAATAGCTTCCTGTTCTCCTCTATCGAGGATAACAAGCGAATCAGGTATGGTATCAGCCTCCCAAATCTCTAGCCAGTCTCGTCTCTGGGACATCCATTGACGAACGCTCTCTGGGGCGCAAAGGTGGGTCAATTCTAAATGGACGGCGGTAGGAATAACCAGACTTCCATAGAGTTGCGGCAAAACATCCGCATACCCGGTCAATATGAGGTAATGGATAGGCGTAGTATCAGAAACGACTATCACGCTTCTTGCCCCTCCCGTCGCTTTCGTAACTGTTCTATATCTTGTTGATAGTCGTTTACATCGTAACCCGGATAGACCCCCCGTTCACTCAGGAAGTCAATCGCCTCCCAGCGGCTGGATAGACCCAAAATTACACCCGCCTCTGCGCTACTGAGGTCGCCTTGCCTGAAAGCTTCCACGACATAATTCTCAGTTATTCGGCGCTCTAGGTCGGGATGCTCTTGTCTGAGGTGTTGTTCGATACGTTCAGGGATTTCAATCGTAAGAGTCATAAGTCCGCCTCTCTGATAGATTTTTTGGCTTGGAACAGAGAATTGTCGCCGCCATCGATATGTGTATTATAGCATGGATCCAGACCGCTAAGACCTGTGGGAGTTCTTTCGCACATCAGTGAGTAGGTTGAGCATTGTGGCTTAATCCGTAGACCTACTTGCTTAATAGAACACCCCTCACCCAGTTCTGGGCGAGGGGTGACTTTTCAACACAGCTCCGTAGTTGTTTACGCTTTTGCGAGGATAAACTCTTTGACGGAGGCGAGTTGCCCCGCAGAGCCGAGTAGTTCATTTCGGCTGGCGATGAACTTGGCGTACTCTTTGATGAAGACTTTGCCGGGGTCGCGGAGGTCGAACTTTTCGGGAGAGTTCTGGAAGTATTCGCGGTGAACGCGTGTCCAGACGAGTCGCCCGTCGGTGTCGATGTTGACTTTGCACACGCCGAGTTTTGCGGCGGGAAGGTACTGCGCTGTGTCAACGCCCTTGCTACCTCGAATCGAGCCGCCGGCGGCGTTGATTCTCTCTACCTCGTCTTGTGGAACGGAAGAGGAGCCGTGCATTACGAGCGGATAGCCCGGCAGTTTGTCTTGAATTGCCTCTACACGGTCGAAGTGAATACCCTGACCGCCCATAAACTTGTACGCGCCGTGGCTTGTGCCGATAGCACAGGCGAGCGAATCACACCCGGTCTGCTTTACGAACTCGTAAGCCTCATCGGGATCGGTGAGACAGGCGTTCTTCTCATCCACTTTAATATCTTCTTCCACGCCGCCAAGCATACCGAGTTCTGCTTCAACGGAGATGCCTTTCGCGTGCGCCGCGTCCACAACCCGCTTTGTGATAGCCACGTTCTCCTCAAAGGGGTCGTGGGAAGCGTCTATCATAACAGAGGAGTAGAACCCGCTTTCGATACACTCGTAGCAGGTCTGCTCATCGCCATGGTCGAGGTGAACAGCGAAGACGGCTTCGGGGAAAATCTCTTCTGCGGTGCGAATCATCGCCTCTAGCATTCGCTTGTCGGCATAGCCTCTCGCGCCTTTGGAGAGTTGAATAATAAAGGGAGCTTGCGAGTCGATACAGCCTTTGAACAGCCCTATTATCTGCTCTAGGTTATTGATATTGTACGCGCCCAGGGCATACTTGCCGTAGGCGTGCTCAAACAGCACGCGGGTAGGAACAATCATGGGGTCTCCTTCTTTGGTCTCTTCAGCCCTTTAGCAGGGCGGCGTTGTGTTCACGCCTTGAGTTCGTAATTGCAAGATAACACTTCATTATAGACGAAATCGGGCTTATAATTCAAGCCTGTCTTCCACGACAATCTCTTGCAAAGTTCAATGCGCCTCTCCTTGCGAAGCGCGTTGTAGCCTATCCGCTACTGCAAGCCACTTTTCTCCTTGCGGAAGTGCCGACACGACGATTCTGTCTACCCCCATACTATCCCACCGATGCAGTTCGGCGAAGAGGCGTGAAGCGTAGCCCTCTGCATCTTGCGGCATGACGACTACCTGTAGGTCTGTACAGGTAGTCTGTGATTGGAAGGCGAGCCATACGACTTTCAAACCCTGCTCCAAAAGTGCTTTTACCGTTTCTGCCCCATCATTCGCCGCGAGGAGGAGGGGAGTTTGGGGGGCATAGTGCCGTGTCAACATTCCGGGTGATAGGAGCGGTACTCGCTCCGTTTCGATGTGAGAAGACGCTCCAACCTGTATTACGCCGATGACCTCCGATATTTCAGCGGGTGTAATCAGCCCAGGGCGCAAGAGGCGAGGCGGGCTTTCTACAAGCGAAAGGACGGTAGACTCGACTCCTCCGCTCGTCGCACCGCCGTCCAGTATCATATCAATGCGCCCATTAAGCCCTTTCACCACGTGCTTGGCGAGGGTGGGAGATAACTGATTGGAGCGGTTTGCACTTGGAGCGGCGATAGGGACTCCCGCGCTTCGCAAGAGTGCCTGTGCGATGGGATGCGCGGGGATACGAACCGCTACAGTGTTACCGCCTCCCGTCACAATGTCGGGAATGGCATGACTCTTAGGCAGAACGAGAGTGAGAGGACCTGCCCAGAAGTGTTGCGCTAATTTTTCCGCCTCCTCTGTCCACACAGCGACCAACTCTCGTGCAGAATCGATGTCGGGAACATGAACGATGAGTGGGTTGAAGGAGGGGCGACCTTTCGCCTTGAAAATGCGGGCGACAGCATCTGCGTTTAGGGCGTTCGCCCCCAAGCCGTAAACTGTCTCGGTGGGGAATGCGACCAGCCCCCCTTCTCGAATAACGCTCCCCGCCTGTTGTAAAGCCGTGGGGTCGGGGTTTTGGGGATCTACGATACGCATTTCTGTGCGGATTTGTGTCAAGCGGTAGCTCCTTTTGCATAGGCGTTCTGAGGCTAGCCTATTATACCGCGCTGTTGGCTATTCGATAGGACCTAGATTATCTCCCCTGTCTGAAACAGAGAGTGGCTACAGCGCGAAGGGTGCTTCTGTGTAGCGGTATACCCAATTGTGCTAATGCTGCTGGAGCATTTTAATCCGGCTTATCATCTGCACGAAGTAGAAGCTCCGCAGGCTCTTGGGTTGAGGTTGCGGGACGAAGCAGAATATCTGCGCCATCCATATCTGCGCTAGAGGCGCGAAGAAGGGTATCACGGTTGCTCAGTCTTGCGACACGCTCTGCCAGAAGAGGTTGACACTCTTGAGCCATCCTTTGAATCTGAAGGTGAAAGGTGTCTTTGAACTCCTGTTCAAGAATTTTGCCCACCCAGTTCAACTCTTCCTGCGTTCCAATCAGCGGGAGGACGCGAAAAATCTCACGAGCCCATGAAAGCGCGTACTCCGTCCTGACGTATTGGCGCAAAATATAGTTGCATCGTGTCTGTAACTGAAACCTGTGCCGCGCTTGAAACAGGTCGCTATGCCCTTCCTTCACTTGGGGTAGCAGTGTCAACACCTTACGGAGCAACAGCCCACTCGAATCCTGAAATTCGGTACAAAGTGCGTCAAGTAAAACAGGTAACTGCTCCACAGTAGCAGTCTCCGCGACGCGCCGGCTCTCTCTTCCAAGCCGCCTGTTAGCACGAAGCCACAAGAAAGTTCCCGTAACAAACTCAACAAGAAGTGCCCCTATCAGCAGTGGAGGAGCCGTGAGATCGGGGTCTGCACTCCTATTGCCGTATGCAAATCCAATGTAAGATACGGTGCTCAACAGAATCACGAAATACAGAACTAAGGTCACGCAAGATGATTTACCAGCCTGGGAGATCAGTGCCCCCTCACGCGATTCTATTTTTGGTTTGTCTCTCATTCTACTCTCCCAGCTCAGGGCGCAAAAGCAGTTCATGGGGTTCGGAGGGTGCAGGCATAGCGGGGCGAAGGAGGGTATCCGTACTGCCCAAGTGTATGCTGGAGGCGCGAAGAAGGGTGTTTTTGTCCTCTAACTCTGCAACGCGCCTTTGTAAAAGAGGGAGGCACTTTTC
>JAPLCR010000703.1 GCA_026392135.1 Armatimonadota bacterium | reverse complement strand
CCAGAAGGAGCCGAGGCATTCTGTAGAATACGCTCCTACATCTCAACCCTACGCAAGCAGGGGCACTCTATCCTGCCTGCACTACAAATACTACTCACGGGGCAACCTATTTTACCCACTACATAGCCTGAGTAGTTACAATTTCTCTTCAAAATAGGCGCGGGCTACGGCGAAATCACCCTGATATAGTGCCAGATTCCCCAAATTACCAAGCGAACTGGCTACGCAGCCTTGGTCGCTCACCCCTCTGAATACAGACAGGCTCTCTTCAAAACAGGTTTTCGCGGCGGCGTAGTCGCCCTGTATCAGCGCGATACCGCCTAGGCTGGAGAGAGAGTGGGCGGCGGTGTGGAGGTTCCCAAGAGCGCGAAAGGCGTTTGAACACGCTTCCAGTGAAACTTTCGCGGCTTGGTAGTCTCCCTGAGCCTTGTCCAGCCTCCCCAGACTGAGAAGCGCGCACGCGACTCCAAAGGGCGACCCGATTTCTTGATAGATGACGCGCGCCTCCTGATAGTAGCCACGAGCCTGGTCGAAGTCCCCCTCCAGCTCCGCCATAGATGCCAATTCGCGCAACGTCTGCGCTATGCCGGGCAGGTAGTTCACTTCGCGACAAATTTTCAGGCACTCTTCATGGTATCCCCAGGAGGTGGCGTGTTCGCCCTGCGCCGATGAGTAACTCCCCGCCGCGTTCATCGTTCTAGACCACCCCTGTATACACTCTTTTATCAGTTCGTTCCCAAAGGATAGCGCCAGCGTTCTTTCGCACCACAGTCGCCCCTCGGCATAGAGCCCTCGCGTCCACCAGTACCAGTTCAGCGCTCCGCAAAATCGAAGGCTGAATAGCCCGTCCGATTCCTCCAGACTCCATCCGAGACCTGAGCGCAAATTATCATATTCCATGTCCAGTCGATAGAAACACTCCAGTTGCTCTGTCCCGTTGAGTTTCGGAGCCGTCTCCTCCGCGAATTTCAGAAAATAGTCGCGATGACGCGCTCGAACGGTTGCGTTCTCCCCGCACTCCAACAGCCTGTCCAGAGCGTACTGCCGCACCGTCTCCAATAGGCGGAACCGTCGCTCTCCCTTTCGTGTCTCCGCCATAACCAGCGATTTCGCGATGAGTTCCGAAAGCAGTTCTAGAACTTCCCAATCCTCAATGCGTTCACTGCTTCCAATCTGCTCCGCCGCCTCAAACGTCCACCCCCCAGAGAAAACAGATAGCCGCTGTAATAACTCCCGCTCCTGCGCGTTTAGCAGGTCGTAGCTCCAGTCTATCAAAGCCCGTAGAGTCTGTTGACGTGGTAACGACGTTCGATTACCTCCGGTCAGAAGCCGGAAACGGTTGTCCAGTCTCTCTAAAATCTGTGGTGCTGACAACAGACTCACTCGCGCCGCCGCTAACTCAATCCCCAAGGGGATGCCGTCGAGGCGCATACATATCTGCGCCGCTGCCAGCGCGTTCGCGCCGTTGACCCGAAAGTTGGGGTCTACCTGCTTCGCCCGCTCAACAAATAGCTGCACCGCAGAGTATTCCAGTAGCGCGGTCATCTCCTTTTCACGCGCTGTTATCCACTGCAACGGCGGAACCTCCAGAGAAGGAACCTGCCACATCACCTCTCCGGTCAAACCCAGTCGTATGTAGCCTCTCACAGGAACGTAATACCGCATCTGCAAACTTCGCGCACGCCTCTACCAGATGCTCGCAGTTATCCAGAATCAACAGCGCCCGCCGCGAACCCAAGAACTGCAACAGCGTGGAAAGCAGAGACTGATTCGGCTTCTCTGTAATCTCTAACGCCGCCGCTACGGTCTGCACGAGCAAGTTAGGGTCGCTCAACGCGGCTAGCTCTACAAACCAGACTCCGCCTGAAAAATCCTCGAACATATCCTCAGCCGCCTGTAGCGATAGGCGGGTTTTGCCCACTCCGCCCGTTCCTGTTAGCGTCACAAGGCGGGCGGAAGCGACTCTATCTCGCACCTCCTGCCGCTCGGCATCTCGACCTATCAGCCGGTTTAGCGGCAACGGTATTCGCGATCGCCACTTTGTTATAGCGGTCGGCGTTTCGGCATCTGGTATCGCTACAACAGGCGGCAACTTAGCTAACACAACGGCTTGCCTACGCCTCTGCGCCTCTGCCCGTAACAGCTGGTAGAGGGTGTTCGTTTCAGCATCTGGCTCTGCATTCAACTCCGAGTGTAGGTATGTCCGTAAATCTCGATACACCTGTACCGAAGCCCCATAGTCGCCCGATGCCACATAAGCCCGCATTAGGTCGCGGTGCGCTTTTTCCTGAAGGCGGTCTACGGCTATCACTCGTTTCAAGTAGCCTACCGCCTTGCTCGCTTCACCGTTCGCCAACGCATTTGTCGCGAGTCTGTCCAGCGCGTTCAGATACGCCTGCTCCCGCGCCTCTCGCTCAAGAGAGACCCACTCCTCAGTACACCCCTCCAACAGCATACCCCTGTACAACCCAACTGCCCGCTCCATATCCGACAGCTCCCCATTTTTGAGGGCGGTGTCGAAAGCGATAAAATCGATGGCGATGCCTGTGACATCAAAGGAGAGTGTGTTTCGTGTTGGAGACTGGATACGTTCGGCGTGCGCTCCTAACTGTTTCCGAAGCGCGGCGAGGCATTGGCGCATATAGCCCAGTGGCTGACTCTGCTCGCTTTCGGGCCAGAGCGTTCCGGCGAGCCAGTCGCGCTCCAGATGTCGCCCGTAGCGCAGGGTGAGTAGAGCGAGTAGCCAATGCTCCTTTCGGGAGTGTAGCGGAACCAACGCCTCGCCATCG
>JAPLCR010000009.1:1362-9410 GCA_026392135.1 Armatimonadota bacterium | reverse complement strand
ATGGTGGAACCAGTTTCCCGCCCGAAGCCATTCCGCACGCTATCGCGCACGGGGTTGCGAAGTTTAATGTCGGCACTACGCTCAAAAAGGCGTTTCAAGAGGGGGCGCAGACCGCGATTAACGGCTCTCAAGGCATGAGCGTCCACGACCTGCTCGGCTCTCATAAGTCTACGGACTGGTGCATCGCTGGGAAACTCGCCATGAAGGAGCGCGTTCGCGCTCTGATTCGGCTCTATGGCAGTGGCGGTCATGCCTCCTACTGAAAGGAACAAAATTAGTGACAATCGCCTCTCTGAACAACGCAACGCAGGTGGAACTGTTGACGCTCTACCGCGAAATGCTTCTGATACGCCGTTTCGAGGAGCAGTGCAACGCCCTCTTTCTGCAAGGCAAAATCCCCTCGACCCTCCATCTCTACATCGGTCAAGAGGCGGTGGCGGTGGGCGTGTGCGCCGCGCTTCGCCCTGACGACTACGTACTGGGAACTCACCGCCCGCACGGTCATGCGCTGGCGAAAGGAGTCACCTCTCGTTCGATAATGGCGGAGCTGTTTGGAAAAGTCACGGGCTGTTGCAAAGCGAAGGGCGGCTCTATGCACGTCGGCGATATGTCGGTAGGGATGTTTCCCGCCATCGCTATCGTCGGCGCGAATGCGCCTATCGCCACGGGAGCCGCGCTCTCTGCGAAGATGCGGGGTTCTGGTCAGGTGGTAGTCGCCTTCTTTGGGGAGGGCGGCGCAAATGAGGGCGCAGTGCATGAGGCGATGAATATGGCGGCTATCTGGAAGTTGCCCGTTCTGTTCGTCTGCGAAAACAATCTGTACGGCGCGTCTACTCCTGTTTCGCAGATTGTGGCGGTGGAGAATGTCGCAGATAGGGCGGTAGCGTACGGTATGCCCGGCGTTATCGTAGATGGCAACGACGTTCTTGCCGTACGCGACGTGACGCGAACGGCAGTAGAGCGGGCGAGGGCGGGCGAGGGTCCCTCTCTCATTGAGTGCAAAACGTACCGCCTGTGCGGACACTCCCGTAGCGACGCTTGCAACTATAGAACCCGGGAAGAGGAGGCAGAGTGGCGCGATAAAGACCCTCTCCTTCGTATCAGAAAACTCCTCACGGAGGAGACAGGACTCGCCACACTGAGCGATTTAGAGCAGGTGGAGGCTGAAGTGGAGGCGATACTCACAGACGCTATCCAGTTCGCGGACGAAAGCCCGGAACCTGCGCCGGAAGACGCTCTGCTTCATGTTTTTTGGGAGGACAAATAGATGGCACTCATGACGATTGCGGAAGCGCTTCGAGAGGGCATTCGCGAAGAGATGCGCCGCGACCCCACCGTATTCTGCCTAGGGGAAGACATTGGAGTGCCGGGCGGCTTTGGCGGGGCGTTCACCGTCACGTTGGGGCTTTCCGATGAGTTTGGGCATAACCGTATACTGGACACGCCTATCTCGGAAATCGGGATTGCAGGGGTGGCGATTGGCGCGGCGATGACGGGGATGCGCCCTATCGCCGACGTGCAGTACGGCGACTTCTTGTTCTGTATGATGGATCAACTGGCGAATCAAGCCGCAAAGATGACCTATATGTCGGGCGGCACGGTAAAGGTTCCGCTGGTAATGCGTGCGCCCGTCGGCTCTACACGACGAGGCTCCCAGCACGCTCAGAGTCTCGAAGCGTTTTTTACCCACATACCGGGTTTAAAAGTACTCGCGCCATCAACGGCTTACGACGCAAAGGGACTGCTGAAGAGTGCTATTCGCGACGAGAACCCGGTGCTGATTTTTGAGCATAAGCTACTCTATGGAAGCAAGGGCGGACGCTCGGAAAAAGGCGCATTGTCCCCTATTGGAGAGGTTCCTGACGAAGACTACACCGTTCCTATCGGCAAAGGCGCTATTCGCCGCGTTGGTAAGGATGTGACCATCGTTGGTAAACTGCTGACCGTCTATCGCGCTCTGGAGGCGGCGGAGGAGTTGGCGAAAGAGGGCATTGAGGCGGAGGTGATTGACCCCCGCACGCTGATTCCGCTGGACAAGGAGTTGATACTGGAGTCGGTTCGTAAAACGGGCAGACTGGTGGTCGTAGAGGAGGATAACCTGACTCACGGTTGGGGCGCGGAAATCGCCGCTATCGTTGCGGAAGAGGCGTTTTTCTACCTCGATGCACCGATAAAGCGCGTCGCGTCGCTAGACACGCCGCCGCCCTTCGCGCCGCCTATGGAGGCGTACTATCTGCCGAGTGTGGAGCGTGTTATCGCCGCTGTCAAGTCGCAATTTTGAGGAGAGACCATGCCTGTTAATGTCATCGTACCCCCTTTGAGCGCGACAGCTGATACGCTTACCTTGATGGAGTGGTATAAGCGCGAGGGCGATATGGTTCTAAAAGACGAGCCGCTCTTCATGGTTGAGACGGATAAAGCGACGCTCGACGTGGAGTCTCCCGCTTCCGGCAGGCTGCTACAGGTCTCTGCGAAGGCGGGAGATAGTATAGTCTCGCTCAGCCGTATCGCAGTGATAGTGGCGGAGGGCGAGTCGCTCTCCGACGTGAAGGCGAGTCCGCCTGTCGCGCCAAAACCTCCTGTAAAAGCGTCGCCGCCCATTGCAAAACCCGCCGTCGCGCCGCTAGAGCGTCGTGTACAGGCTACCCAGCGCCGCATTTTCATATCGCCTCGCGCCAAAAAATTAGCGGAGGAGAGACGTTTTGACTGGCAACGGGTGATAGGCACAGGACCCGAAGGCGCGATTGTTGAGCGCGATGTACACGCCTCCCTAAACAAGCCCCAAGCGCCCATTACGCTCACAACAGAGACTAATGCCACCGAACTTGTCGCCCTACACAAACGCCTACTGGGGATGGGCGTACCCGTTGTATATGACGACCTAATTCTGCTGATACTGGCGCGGACGTTACGCGAAGTTCCTAAGATGAACGCTTCCCAAGAGGGCGGCGTGCATATCGGGATAACGCTGGACGTAGACGACGATTTGCCCCTTGCAGTGGTTCGCAATGTAGACAAAAAGAGTCTACGAGAGATAGCGAAAGAGACGCTTGAACTGAGGGAGGCGGCGAAAGCGGGAGACCTTGCTGTTGAGCGGACACAAGGCGCTACTCTCGCTCTAACCAACCTCGGAATGTTCGGAATAGATGCCTTCACACCCGTTATCGCTACGCCTGACTGCCCCCTTGTGGGCATAGGGCGCATTAAGACACTATCGCAACCCTCCGACGTAACGCAACGCTTTTCGGTGTGGGTAAGCTTGACATTCGACCCGCGCTTGGTTCGAGCCGGGACAGGGGCGGGGTTCCTGCAATCCGTCGCCGCGACTATTGAAAACCCGATGCTTGCGCTAGTGTAGGCGCAAAAAGGACGTAACTCAATGAAGACTTGCTACGACCTCGCTTCGCTCAACTGGACGCTCTCCGGTTGGACTCCCCATCTCTGGCGTTTGCTACGAACGCTTGAGATTGGGGTAGTCTCCTCCGCCGAGATACAGCCCATTCCAGCCGTTGTACCCGGCTCTGTGCAACTCGCCCTGCGTAACGCGGGACTTCTGCCGGACTGGAACCTGCCCGAAGTGTCGCGGGAGTGTGAATGGGTAGAAAATCGGCACTGGATATACGAAACTGCCCTTCCAGACTCATGGCTCTCCTCAAACCAAAATTTTCGCCTTCACTGCGAAGGGCTAGACTATAGTGGCTGGGTCTTTCTCAACGGCGTGGAGATTGGCTCGTTCTGCGGAACCCACGTTCCACACACGTTTGACCTCGCCCCACACCTCAGAGAGGCAGATAACCGCCTCAGCATTGTATTTGACCTCCCTCCGCGCTGGCTTGGGCAGTTCGGCTATACATCACAAGTTCGCGAATGGAAAACACGCTTCAACTATGCTTGGGACTGGATTCCGCGCACTGTGCAGTTAGGAATCTGGGAAGGGTTACGTATTGAGGCGATACAGGGGAGCGAAGTCGCAGAACTACGTTGTACCGCGAATGCTGACCTCGATACAGGCACGGGGACGCTACGTTTGGCGGGGCGTGTCGTCGCTTCCAAAAGCGACAACGTGATAGCGACATTATCTCAGGGCGACAGCATTATTCGATTAGAGGAGGTGTCCGCCACTACCTTCAACACGCTTGGGTTATCGTGGCGAGACCTGCCCGTCGCGCTTTGGCATCCCAATGGCGCGGGAGACCAGCCTCTCTATACCGTAAGACTGTCGCTTGTAAACGCAGAGGGAGAGGAGCAAGACCGCGCGACAAGGCGAGTCGGTTTTCGACATATCGCATGGGAGTCGTGCGAAGACGCGCCAGCGGGAGCAGACCCCTGGATATGCGTGGTCAACGGACAACCTACCTTCCTACAAGGTGTCAACTGCCCTCCTATGCTCCCCAACTACGCCGATACAACAGCAGAGGCGTACCGCTCTAGGCTTCAACTCTATCACGATCTAGGCGTGAATACGCTACGTGTGAACGGGTGCGGGTTTTTGGAAAAGGATGTGTTCTACGACATCTGCGACGAACTTGGGCTGATGATATGGCAGGATGTTCCGCTCTCCTCCTCCGGTATAGACAACGTTCCGCCCGATGACGCTCTCTCTATTGCGGGTGTCGGCGCAATACTGCGTTCGTTTATTCTGCGTCGTCAACACCATGCCGCGCTCCTGCTCTGGTGCGGCGGCAACGAACTTCATCACCGCTCTCCAGAGGGCTACGGCGTTCCAATGACGACGGCTCACCCTCTCATTAAACGGCTTGACGAGATAGTGCAGGAGTGCGACCCCACACGAAGATTTCTGCCCACTACCGCTACAGGTCCCCGATTTAACGCCGATGCAAAAGACTTCGGCAAGGGGCTACACTGGAACACGCACGGTCCTTGGAAAATGTCGGGTAGTATGCAGGAGTGGGAAGAGTACTGGTTGGCGGACGACGCGCTCTTCCGCGCTGAGACGGGTGCGCCGGGAGCCTGTAGCGCGGATATTATTCGCCAGTACGCAGGGGGTTACGACCCTATGCCGGTATCGGAGACCAACCCTGTTTGGAGGCGACCTCTTACGTGGTGGGTGGAGGTAGACGTGTTCAAAGGGGAGTTCGGGCGGGAGCCGAACACGCTGGAAGAGTACGTTAACTGGAGTCAGGCGCGTCAAGCGGAGGCGTTACGTATCGCAGTGAAAGCCTGTAAAGATAGGTTCCCGCGTTGCGGCGGCATACTGCTATGGTGCGGACACGACTGCTATCCCTGCTCGGCGAACACCAGTATTATCGACTTTCACGGGAACCCAAAACCTGCGGCGTTGACGCTACAGGCACTATGGAAGAGTTCCGCAGGTCAAGGAGAGACATCTCATGGGAAGTAGACTAAATGAGGCGCAGGTTCGCGCCTATCACGATGGAGGCTACCTCATCATCAAGGAGCCGGTGTTACCTCTTCCGCTCTTTGAGAAGTTGAAAGCCCTCTCAAAAGAGAAGTTTGCGGAGTGGGGCGCGAAGCGCGACGGGGTAGAGCCATCGCTAATTGACTGCCCGCACTGGAGCGATACGCGCCTTTTTGAGTATCTGTTTGCAGACGAGATACTGGATATTGTGGAGCCGTTAATTGGTTCCGACATTGCGATATTCGCCTGCCACTTCTTGCAGAAGCCCCCACAGATTGGCAAGCGCGTCCCTTGGCACGAGGACTCTGCCTACTGGAAGGGTAGGCTCGAACCAGTAGAGGTCGCTTCGATAACCATTTCGCTGGAATCGTCTACGAGGGAAAACGGCTGTCTGTCCGTTCTGCCCGGCACACACAGGCACGGCTACTCAGACTATCTACCTGTATCCGACCCGTCCGCAGAGGTCTTTCCCATAGAAGTCCGCCCTGAACAGAGAGACGATTCCACCGCTGTCGCCATAGAGTTAGAGCCGAATCAAGCCTCCTTCCACGATGGGCGCATTATTCACGGCTCAGAGCCGAATCTTGGAACGCTGGGGCGTAGCGCATTCACAATTCGCTACTTTCCAACCACCGTTAAGTTCGTGACGGAGAAGAATCCAAACTTTCAAATCTACCTTGCACGAGGAGTAGACCGCGTAGGAAACCCCTACAGCGACCCGACAAAGACCTACCCCCCGGCGGGCGTGATTGCGTAACTGCACACTACTTATTGAATCGCTATGAGGAGAGAATACAGTGTCTAAACTCACCGTTCACTACGTTTCCCACACGCACTACGATGCAGAGGTCTTCCTGACTCGCGACGAAACCTTTGAGATTGGCTATTCGGTTTTGCTTGGCGCTCTCGCCGCCATGCGCGAAGACCCTCAGTTCAAATTCGCGCTCGACCAGACGTGTTATATCGAGCCGTTCCTCCGTACTTACCCCGAAGAGCGTCCCTTCTTTGAGCAGGTGATAGCCGAGGGGCGCATGGAGATAACGTGCGGTATGTACGCCATGCCCGACGTGAATATCCCCTCTGGCGAGTCGTTTATTCGGCAGGTTATCTCAGGCAAGTCGTGGTGTCAGGAGGAGTTGGGTTTGGATGTGCGCTGTGGTTGGCTCCTCGATACCTTTGGGCAACACCCTCAGATTCCGCAACTCATGGCGAAATGCGGCTTCGACCACAACGTTTTTCAGCGTCTGGGAACTTTGGATGGGCATACCGAATACTGGTGGAAAGGGCTAGACGGCACAGAACTCTTCTGCCACTGGATGCGCTCTACCTACTGCATTCTCTACCCTGCGCCTACCAACCTGCATGAGTTCAAAAAGTTTGTGGATGCGCGGCTAGGCGAGTTAAAACAGCACGCCCTCACACCGAATTTGCTCGCCGTAAGCGGGGCGGACTTGACACACATTCAGCCTCATGTTACGCGCATTTTTGAGGAGTATAACAACGCCTACGACGATATAGAGTTCATCGTCTCCACCCCCAAAGAGTACTTCGACAAAGTGAAGGGGCTAGTTGAGTTTCCGGTTTGGGAGGGCGACCTCAATCCCGTTTTTCAGGGATGCTATAGCGCCCGTATCGCAGTAAAGCAGTGGAACCGCAAAGTAGAGACGGAACTTCTGATTGCAGAGATGGCGGACGCTATCGCCGCGCTACTTGGAAACCCGTCGCAAGCGAAACAGATAAAACAGGCGTGGGAACCCGTTCTCTTCAACCAGTTCCACGATATTATCTGCGGTTCGCACGTAGATAAAGTCTATGTGAACACGATGGACAGGTTCAAATCGTCGCACGTTCAGGCGAGCCAGTGCCTTGAGGGTTCGCTAGATGCGATAGTGGACGCAGCTGACACAACGGGCGAAGGGACTCCGATAGTCGTTTTCAACACGCTGAGTTGGGAGCGCGACGATGCGGTGGAGTGTCGGGTAGGCTACTCTGAGAAGGACGTATTTGAGATAGAGGTTCGCGACTCGCAGGGAAACCTCGTCGTAAGCGACCTCCTCTCTTGCGAACGCTATGAGACGGGCGGTATCAAACGTGCCACAGTTCTCTTTATTGCGAAGGGAGTCCCCTCTGCGGGCTATGAGGTCTATCGCGTTCTTCGCGCCTCTGATAGCCTTGCGCCTACCACTCTCCAAACCAATCAATCTAGCGTATGGATGGCGGATATTCACCGCGATATTATCGAAAACGAGTTCTTCAAGTTGGAGATAGACGCTTGGAACGGTGCCATAAAGAGCCTCGTAAATAAGACAAACGGCTGGGAGGTGATTCCCGAAGACAAGCCGTTTGGTGCTACCATCGTTAAGGAGTTGGATAATGGTAACTTCTGGGAGTACAACGGGCACTGCAAAGGCGATGCGCTCTTCCCCATGAACCGCGACCACCCGCTACCCGCCGAAGGCGACAGCCGCGCCGCGTTTTCGCACCACTACGGCGGCGACGGGCGTGTTAGCAGGGGACGCGCACGCATGGACTACAACGTCAACTTCGTTTTTGGAAAGGGACACTTTGCGACGCGAATCCGCCTCTACTCCGGTCTGCCCCGCATAGATGTACACACTACGCTTATCAATAACGATGAGCGCGTCCGCTACCGTATGGCGCTACCCAC
>JAPLCR010000009.1:0-1315 GCA_026392135.1 Armatimonadota bacterium | reverse complement strand
TGGACTATAGCGATGATGAGAAGGGGATTGCGGTTCTCAATAGAGGGCTACCGGGAAATAACGTAGACGGCGAGACGCTCTTCCTCTCCCTTCTGAAATGCACTGCGCTGAAAGAGGGATATGGCGAAGGGTCGGGAGGTTTTAGCAGTAGTACGAAGACCACAGACGGTTACGAAATCGGCATACCGCATCAGTTCGACTACGCCTTTGCGCCGCACACAGGCGACTGGAAGGAGGCGCAACTCTACCGCAGAGGCTTAGAGTTCAATCAGCCGTTAATAGCTCTGAAAGCGGAGAGCCACACAGGAGAACTGCCATCGCGCCAATCGTTATTCGCGGTCTGTGCAGAGAACGTGGTCATCAGCGCGATAAGGCATACACCCAACGGGACGGTTGTGCGGCTGTACGAGGCGGAGGGTAAGGCAACTACGAGTGTGCAACTCTCTTCCGCGTTTCCAATCGCCTCCGCTCAGGAGACCAACCTAATTGAGGCGGAAGCCGTTGACGCGCAGATTGAAGACGGCTCCGTGACCTTCGATATTGGCGCGTTTGAGATTAAGACGTTCGTTTTGCGCTCGGCGTAGTCTCAGGTTCTTCAGGAGTTTGCAAGGGGGTAGCGACATCAGCGGGAGGCTTGGCAGACGTTGCGAGGCACTAGGGCATTCCAAAGCGCTGACAATACGAACAGGGGCGGAGAGGATTATAGCCTCTCCGCCCTTGCAGTGTTATGAGGCTCTTCTATCAGATGTTTTAGTGCGTTTTGTGGTAACTGCTCAGGCTATGGATTCGCCGTAAGACTCTTGCTCGCTTCGCTCGCGTCCCTCTATCTGTCCTGCGGACATCTTTCTCCCGATTCGGGAGAAAGACCGGTCTGGAAGGTGGTTCCGCTTCATGCGGGCTTTCAGTGAGCGAAATCACCGTCCAGTTTAGTCCCTCTCCGCATAGGGGAGGGATGTCCGAAGGACAGGGAGGGGTAACGCGAGCGAAGCGAGCAAATGCCTCAAGGATAGCCTGAGTAGTTACGTTTTGTGTATCCATAAGAGTGACCCTATTTGATATTGCGAAGGAGGAAATAGCCATAGGGCATCAGCTAAGAGGATTTATATTTTTCGAGAAAGCGGCATACTGTAATCATCCAATGATATACACTTGAATACTGAAAATCAGCGCTGTCAAGCAGATGCAGAAAATCTTCCATGACTTCCGGCGCATCCGTCTCATAAAGTGGATATTCCACATCATATACTGTTTCCTGATGTGCTTCAACATAGAGATTGTTCATGACACCAATACCGATGAACGTCCTATTGCCTAT
>JAPLCR010000001.1:9907-11941 GCA_026392135.1 Armatimonadota bacterium | reverse complement strand
GTAGTTAAGTTTTTCAGAGAGATCTATTTACTGCCTGTAACAAGAACTAAGGAGGAGCATTATGGTAGGTAGCACCATCGCGGATAGATACCGAATTGACTCACAATTAGGGATAGGCGGCATGGGCGTAGTCTATAGGGCTCATGATATACGCTTAGACCGCGATGTTGCGTTGAAAGTGATTGCCCCTCATCTTATGGAGCAGGATAAGGCGGCTCAACGCTTCATACGCGAAGGGCAGGCACTGGCAGGACTGATGCACGCGAACATCGTTGCGGTGTTCGACCAGTTTGAAGACAAAGAGTCGGGACGAGTCTGCCTCGTTATGGAGCTGATGCAGGGAGCCTCCTTACGTCAAATTCTACACAGCAAAAAACGCCCCTCATTTATCGACCTCGCCACCCAACTCTGCAAAGCCCTTGAAGCCGCGCATGGGAAAGGCATTCTACACCGCGACATCAAGCCGGAAAACATCTTCGTCTGCGACGATGGATCAGTGAAACTGATGGACTTCGGCTTGGCACGTATTCTCGACTCCGCCTCTTCTAGTCAGTCGAGCGTCATTGTGGGAACCGCTTCCTACATGGCTCCTGAGCAGATGAAGGGCGAAAAACAAGACGGACGTACCGACCTCTACGCGCTTGGTGTGGTTTTCTACGAGTACCTGACGGGTAGTCAGCCCTTTGCCGCCGACAACCCCGGCGCGATAATGATGAAACACCTCACCGAAACGCCGCCGCCGCCTAGCTCCAAATCGAAAGAGATACCCAAAGCATTTGACGGCATTGTAATGCGCCTTCTTGAAAAAATTCCGGATAACCGCTTCAAAAATGCGGCGGAGCTTCGTAAAGCCCTCAACGACCCAGAACTAGCGCAATCTACCGCGCCGCCAAGCAAAAAGGACAAGGACAAGAAGTACCCTTCGGGGCAACAGAACCCCTCTGGCACGACGGCAATTCCCCTTACTGCGCCAAACACTCCCAAACGGACGATTTATCCAGAAGTCATCACTTATAACAAGACGAAGCCGAAATCCAGTGCAGGAATCTTTCTTTTGGCACTGCTCATCCTAGCGGCAGGTGGATATGGAGCCTTTTACTTTTTTAGCAACCAGAAACCTCCAACCAAAAAGACTCAAGTCAAAAAGACAAACAGTAGTGGGCAGTCTTCAGGCAGAAAGTCAAAAGGCAACTCCGAGTCTTCCAATAACGACGACACCCCCACACGCTCCTCCAATAGTGGTAGTAGCAGTGGAAATAGCGGTAAAAGTACCTCTAACCCAAATTTCGTAAAAGAGAAGGTCGTTGCCCCTGAGATAACCCCTGATAGTAAAAGCGGAGGTAAAGATCCTGGGCACTCTACGGAACCGGGGACTGAAGGCGGCGGTGAAGAAGACAGGAATCCATCCGACCCTGAAAAATCTGGTAAGGATTCAACTGGTTAAACAGAGAAGCAAAAGGAACCCAAATGTCGAGTGAACCGCTAAATAACGTATCTCCACAGAGAGACAACTATCTGGAGACATTGCTTCGTTTGGGTCAACTATTGAACTCAAGCCTCGATTTGCACCACGTACTAGAGACCGCTATAGAGCAGGTTATCGGTTTTGTGGGCGCAGAGCGAGGCTTTATTCTGTTGGTAGACGTGCGGCATGGCAAAATCTGGGGTGAAGCTCTTCGCAATATAGAGAAACAGGGGCTAGAGGCGACGCTGAAAGGGACGGACAAGAGTAACAGAGCTGAGATTAGCAAGAGCATTGTAGAGGACGTTCTCAAACATCATAAGCCTGTACTCTCTCATAACGCGATGGAAGACCCACGTTTCTCGGAGCGTGCCAGCGTACAACTCACGCACTTACGATCAGTGCTATGTGTCCCCCTAGTTGCTCAGGGTAAGTCGTTAGGCATCATCTATGTGGATAACCGTGCTAAAACGGGAATGTTCTCTGAACACCATCTCTCCATGCTCTCTGCCTTTGCGAATCAGGCGAGTGTGGCGATAGAAAATGCCCGCCTTTACGACAATCTCCGCCGC